>CALLZL010000684.1 GCA_937859575.1 uncultured Chloroflexota bacterium | reverse complement strand
ATCATCAATTGCCTCAGCCGGTACGCCGCGCGCATTGCGTAGTGCAGCCCGGATAGCTTCGCTGGCCTGTTCGGTCTGCTGTTCGCTCTGCAGGCCGATCAGCACTGTGTCGACACGCATCCCGCGGCCGGGGATGTCGAGATTGCTCACCAGCCGGAGGCGTAGTGTGCTGATCGGCACCAGTGCGCGCCGGTCGGCCGAGAATGGGCCGCCCGCTGCCCGCAGGATCCCGATCACCTCAAGCGGCCGGCCATTGATCTCGACGGTACTGCCAATAGCTGCTGCCTGCCGAGCCTCGTCAGTGCCGTAGAGATCACGGGCGATCAGCCCGCCAAGCACCACTACCGGAGCGCGTCGCGCTTCATCGGCTGCCGTCAGAAAGCGGCCATGCGCCAGTTGTACCGACTGGATAGCGGTGTACTGTTCGCCGGTGCCGACGACAGTATCACGCAGCCCGACCGCACCGGCTCGGATGTCGAGTGGTACGATCACTTCGACCGTGCTCGTGCGGAAGAGATCGGCACGCTGTGCGGCAAGCTCTTCGATCACGTGTGCGTCACTGATCGAGAGCAGACCATACCCAGGAACATCACGTGCCCCACGGGCACTCGGATCACCTTTGGTAATTGCGATGCGCCGCGTGCCCAGGTCGATAAACTGTTCGAAGACACTACCCTGCACCGCATTGCCGAGCGAGAGCACCGCTACCAGGGTACCGGTGCCGATAATAATACCGAGCATCGTCAGTAACGAACGTACCTTATTTGCCCGCAGGCTATCAAGTGCCATCGCAAACTGTTCGCGCAGCATGCGAACTCCTTTCATGCGGCGACGCGTTCGTCGGCGTTGTAGTATGTTTCGAGAATATGCGGTACAAGTCGGCCGTCGCGCAGGCCGATCACCCGATCCATACGCCGCCCGATCCCGGCATCATGGGTGACAACCACCAGTGTGACACCGCGATCCTGGTTGAGCTGGCGGAACAGTTCGAGGATCTCGTTGCCGGTACGGGTATCAAGTGCACCCGTCGGCTCATCGGCGAGCAGCATACTCGGCTCTGTCACGAGGGCACGTGCGATCGCGACACGCTGTTTCTGCCCACCTGAGAGCTGGTTGGGCAGGCTGGCAGCCTTCGATGATAACCCGACGGCTTCGAGAGCGGCGCGTGCCCGTTCTTCACGCTCACGGACACCGATCCGCGCATAGACAAGCGGTAGCGCAATGTTCGCCAGTGCATTGAGACGTGGCAGCAGGTTGAAGTTCTGAAACACAAAGCCGATCCTGGCGTTGCGCACCTGCGCCTGGCGTCTGCGGTCGAGCTCGCTGACATCTTCACCGGCAAGCCAGTACTGGCCGGTGTCGGGCGTATCGAGTAGACCGATAATATTCATCAGGGTGCTCTTGCCACTGCCGGAAGGCCCCATAATGGCAATCATCTCACCCGGATAGACCTCGAACGATACATCATCAAGTGCCTGAAAGATCTGGTCGCCGGTCTGAAAGCTCTTGGTCAGATGTTGTGCACGCACAACCGGGAAATGCGGATCTTGCATGGTTGTTGTTCCTTATCTGTATCTTGCTACCCTGGATGTACCAGCAGGCGATCCGCTATGGCAGTACGATCTCGTCACCGGCCCGGATACCGCTACGCACCTCAACAAGTGATCCGGCCTGCAGACCTGGCTCAATCGTACGGCGTTCAATCGTGCGGCGTCCGTCGGCACCGCTGATAAGCACCTCAACTGTCGGCATACCAGCAACCATGCTGATCGCGGCAGCCGGGATGGTCAGCACATTGTCGGCCCGCGCAATCAGGATCGCGGCGCTGGTCGTCATTCCTGGGCGCACCGGCTGATTCGCCGGATCGACTTCGACCGTTACTTCGTAGGAAGTGACACTTCCGCTGTCGCTGGCTAATGGTGTGATCCGGCGGACGGTGCCGTTAAGCGGAGGGCCGTTGAGTGCATCAATAGTCACGTCAACCGCCTGGCCGACCTGCACACGGACGACATCAATTTCATCGACCTTCAGCTTGACGCTATAGCGGCTTGTATCAAGCAGAGTGATTGGTGATTGATTGCCGATCACTTCACCAACTTCGATCTGGATATTGCCGATGATACCGGCAAACGGCGCCCGTAGCACGGCATCGTCAAGATCAGCCTGGGCGAGTTCAAGCTGTGCCGTTGCACGTGCAACCGTTGCTTCGGCTCGCGCCAGGGCGCTCGCAGTCGGGTCGTTTGTCAGTTGAGCCAACCGCGCTTCGGCATTGTCGAGATTGGCGCGCTGGGTCGCAATCGCAGCTGTGCGTGCCGCACCACGGAGCCGATCAAGCTCGGCGATGGCGCTTGCCAACCGGGCTCGTGCAGCGGCAATCGCATCGGCGTCGGCACCGGCGCGAATATTATCGGCATTGGCCAGGGCAGCAGCGACACGCGCCTCGGCATCACGGATCCCGCTTACCTCGGCCTGACGTGCCGTATCGAAGTTGACGACCGCCTGCTGCAGCGCAGCTTCGGCATCGCGGAGAGCCGCTTCGGCACGCACGAAGGCTGCGTAATACTGCTCGCGTTGGCCGGCGCTGACCTGATTATCGACACTGCGCCCCTGGGTATTGGTACGCGTCGGATTGATCGGGTCGTTCCCGGTCTGTTGCACATATTCCCAGTTGCTTCTGGCTTCGGCGTACGTCGCCTGAACGCGGGTCAGCTCGGCCGTGGCACGCTGCAGCGCCAGCTCGGCCGTCGTCTTGGCCGACGAAAGAGCATCACGCTGGGTGATCAGAGCTGCCTCGGCCTGAGCCAGCTGCGCATCGGCCGATCGCTGCTCAGCCGGCCTTGCTCCGGCTTCGAGGCGTGCCAGCAGCGCCTGTGCTTCGTCGATCCGCGCTTGTGCCGCAAGCAGATCGGCATTCGTGACACTTGCTTCGGTCTGTGCGAGTGTACCGCGTGCCGCATCGACCTGAGCCTGTGCCGCGGCAATTTCGTCCGCCGTCGCACCATCAACGAGCGCCTGGCGGTCGGCCCGGGCCTGGTTCAGATCGGCCTGGGCGATCACAACCGCGGCCTGCAAGCGGCGCACTTCGAGGGCGATCAATGGATCTCCGGCAGCGACGCGATCGCCCGGTTCCACCAGTACCTGACTCACACGCCCGCCGCTGCCGGCAAATGCCAGCTCGGCCGTTGTGCGTGGTTCGATGGTACCATTCGCAATCACCTGATCGATCACCGACCCGTTGCCGGCAACCACGGTTGTGCGCCCTGCCGCAGTATCACTGCTGCTTAACATACCCGGCCCGATGATTAAGCTCACGATGAGCGCCAGAACGAGTGCTCCGGCAATGATTGACGGCACTAACGGTAGATTGAAACGCCCGCCCGGCTGTGGTTTCGAAATTGTGGTCATCGATGCTGCCTTCTTCAGATTATTGCTAACTATTTTTAGTTAGTATTGGCATATAAAAAAAGAGTGCTGCTATGTATACGTTATGCGATGCGCCATGGATGGCTATAGCGAAGTACAGAACCATTGAGTATGTACGTGCTGGGAGCGCGGGCGTCCCGCCCGCATGCGCGCAAGATGCGCGCGATCCCGGCGATCAACTCTATTGCACTTCGCTGTAGATTAGCGGCGCAATATACCATCGAGCAGAATATCGATCACATCGTCGGCCATGACTTCAGGTGCGATCCGGCTATACTGCTGAGCATGATGCAACGACTCAATGATCGTCAGGAACATTGCGGCAAACATCATCGGCACCGTCAGGCGAGTTTCGCCCCGCCGATATGCCTGTGCAATGATCTCGTCGATCGGGATGAATAGGGCATCAGCGCTAAGACGTGCCAGTTTTTGCGCAACCTCCGGCTCGATCGACGGCATATCCGATGTGCTCATGCGATCGAGGTTGAGGGGCGGCTGCGAGAGCAACCAGCGGGCCGCTGCCCGCAACTGGGCGCGCAGGTTCGGCTCGGCGGCGGCGATGGCCTGTCGTAGATGCTCGCCATGCCGCCGCAGGCTTCGCTCAGTAACCTCAACAAACAGTTGCTCCTTGCCGCCCGGCGCATGATTGTAGAGCGATGCCTGCTTCATGCCGAGTTCATCGGCGATCTCGCGTAGGGTTACCGCCCGGTAACCACGCTCGCTGAAGATCCGCTCGGCAACGCCAAGCACACGCTCACGTGCTGTACTGTAGGTGTCACTGCTCATGATGCTCAACATACTAACTAATATTTGTTAGTATTCTAGCAACTTCTTGCAGAAAGTCAAGCAACATTTGACATGCATACATGCTTCAGCTATAATGCGCTGCGGAACGCCGAAGTGGCGGAATGGCAGACGCGACGGTCTCAAAAACCGTTGAGGGTGACCTCGTGTGGGTTCGACTCCCACCTTCGGCACCACTTCGGATTCATCTCTTGTCGGGGCGTGGCTCAGCCTGGTAGAGCGCAGCGTTCGGGTCGCTGAGGTCGGTGGTTCGAATCCACTCGCCCCGACCAGCGTGAGGCCGTCGGTCGTATGACCGGCGGCTTTCTGTTTTTCTTGCCCTGCCTCATGCTTTCTGCTACACTATACGGGCCTGATACTTCACGTGACTGATCGCCTTGCTCCTGTTGCGATCCGGTTGTTCGTTACTCGTATGCCTGGTACCCAGGCGGTATCGTTCGAGGTGGTATGTGAGCTGGCTTCGATCATCCCAACTCGCAGATCACACGATCTTTACCGGGTATCGCTGGATCGCCTGGGGTATAACGGCGATCTGGTTATTGTTCGATTGGCCGTTTGATGCTTCTGCCGGGGTTGCGCTGATTATAACGGCGCTGATGAACCTGCCGGCAACCCTCTTTGCGCGGCAGTATGCCGCAATTGCTCGTGCCAATCCTTCGGTCATGGCACTCGATATTCTCTTTACCGTGATTGTGCTGATCACGAGCGGCGGCTGGGAAAGCCCATTCCTGCTCTATTCCTACGCGAGCCTGGTGATGCCTGCGCTGCTCTTCGGTTGGCGCGGCGGATTGATGGCCGGCCTTTCGTATGTAACGCTCAGCCTGGCCGGGCTGTGGGCCGCCGGCTCGCCGGCGGCAGATCGTGTGTTAGAAGGGCTGCTCTCTGGGGTGCAGCTGGTGGCGATGATGATCGTGCCGCCACTGGTTGGTTGCCTGGTCGCATTTGCTGTCGAAAGTGCGCGCCGCCTTCTCGCCGCAACGCGCCGGTCGCCGCCGCCGGCGGCCGGTGAACGTGAAACATCGGCTCGCCAGGCGCGCCTGCCCGGCAGCGGGCTGGGGCGAAGTGGGCGGGCCGAACGTGCCGGTGCCCGGATCGGCGAGGCGGCGTTAACGGCGCAGGTTGTACGAATCCGCACCAGCGAGCAAGGGCTGGAGGATCTGCGCCGTACATTGTTTGCGCCATTCCCGGCTGCCGAGCTCGATCTGCCGGCCGCGATTGAACTCCTTGCCGAACGCTTCGAACAACAAACAGGCGCGGCGACCCGCGTCGCTCTGCTGGGGCGGATTCGTGCGCCGCATCCGGTGCATGCCGAACTCCTGATACGCCTGACACAGGAGGCATTGCTGAATATTCGCCAGCATGCCGCTGCTGGTCATGCTGCCCTGACCTTGCGCTTCGATGCGACGACCGTGTCGTTGCTTGTGCAGGATGACGGGGTTGGCCTGGTAGATGGCACCTATGAACGCCCCGGTTTGCATGCGCTGCGTGCCATGCACTACCGCCTGGCTGAGTTTGACGGCCGGCTGGATGTCTTCGAAACCGAAGGCGGGGGTGTGACGGTACGCGCTACGATTCCACTGGCATGATCAATCGAACGACGGCGCGTATCATATGTTTGCTGGCGGCGGCTGGTGTGCTGACCTATGGTATGCTTCAGCCGATCGAAGCCGATGTACGCTGGATCGCTTCACTCTGGCTTACTGCGCCGCTCCTTCTGATCGCGGCCAGGCTCTGGATGCCGCCGCTGCCGCGGGGTTTCGCTCATCACATCCAGAACCTCGCGCTGGTGATCGGCGTTGGGTTTGTACTCATCGCGCTACAGCTCTTACGCCAGCAGTTCATCCGTGCCGACGAGATCTATCGCTTTGCGTATACCGATCCGCAGAGCGGCCAGACGACAAGCAATGTTCGCCCGGTGATCGAGGCGTTGCGGGTGCAGCGTGGCAAGATGTTCGATCGCAATGCGAACCTGCTGGTCGATACTCGTATCGCGCCAGGTAACTACGCAGTGCGTACCTACCCACTCGCCCAACGCTATGATCCACGCGCCTTCGGCCATGTCGTTGGTTTCTTCAGCCCGCGTTTTGGCCAGTCGGGCCTCGAGGCGACCTATGGCCCGTATCTCGATGGTGAACGAGATCGCCTGAAACAGTTGCAGGATGCACTGCTTGGGCATCCACCGATCGGTGACGATCTGCAGCTCACGATCGATGCGCAACTGCAGCATGCCGCGCTCCAGATCCTTGGTGGCCGGAGCGGCTCGATTGTGGTGATCGAGCCGCGTACTGGTGCGGTGCTGGTATTGGTCAGCTGCCCCGGTTTCGACCCGGCAGGCCTGGCGTTTGATCCATCGGCAGAACGCAGCGCCGAAAATGAGCGGATCGACAGCTATTGGCGCGGCATTAACAGCGAAGGTGCCGGCCAGCCATTGCTGAACCGCGCAGTGCAAGGGCGCTATGCCCCTGGTTCGACGTTCAAAACGATTACAGCCGTGAGCGCACTCGAACATGTGCGCGAGGCCCGCCCTGATGAGATCGATTGCCCCAATACCCGCGAGACCGAGGCGGGTGCACCACCGGTTGTGAATGCACTTGAGAACCTGGCCAATCTGACTGGTAATCCGACCGATCTCGAACGAGTGTATGCGTATTCGTGCAATACCGCATTTGCCGAATATGCCCTGCGCCTTGGCGGCGATCGGCTGGCTGAAACGGCACGCCGCTTCGGGATCGTTTCGCCACGTGATCCCGCAGTTGCGCCGATGGCCGATCTGCAGAGTATCGCGAGCCTGCTCTATGTTGATGCTGGGTTTCTCGATCGCCCGGCAGCGCTCGCCGATACTGGTTTTGGTCAGGGGCAACTGCTGGTGACGCCGCTGCAGATGGCGGTGGTTGCGGCTGCGATTGCAAATGATGGTATCATTATGCAACCGTATCTCGTTGATCGGGTCATGCGCCCCGATGGTACTGTGGTGCGGCAAACCCAGCCGCGAGCCCTGCGTCGTGCAACATCGTCGGCGATTGCGGCGCGTATGCGCGACCTGATGCGTGCCGGGGTTTCGTATGGTTTTGGTAAGGCAGCAGATGCGGTACCGGGGGTTGCGGTTGGTGGGAAATCGGGAACCGCCGAGTTTCCATGCCCGACACTCGAACAGCCGGGGCGGTTATGTGCGCATGCCTGGTTCATCGCGATTGCCCCGGTCGAGCAGCCGCGCTTTGCCGTAGTTGTGATGATTGAGGGTGGCGGGGAAGGTTCCGGTGCCGGTGCCGCAGCCGCTGGGCAGGTCATGTCTGCCGCGTTTCAGTTTATCGTACCATAACGAGGCATTTGTGAAGCAAGCACAGGTTTTGTTCATAGTATGCGGCTTGCTGCTTGGATGTTCCGCCCCATCGGCCGGAACACCGACAGCCGAGCCGCTGCGTGCTGTGCCGACACAGATACCACTCCCGGTGTTGCCGACCACAGTTCCACCTACCGCGACGGCGCTTCCGCCGCCAACGCCGCTTCCCGAGGCACTTTCGCTTGCCGCACGCCAGACGATCTTCCGCGAGGTGTGGCAGGTGGTTCATGATAATTACTTGTACGAAGATTTTAACGGTGTTGATTGGGATGCGTTGCAACTTGAATATCGAAGCCGGATCGAAGCAACCGCCGAGCGGGATGCGTTCTATGCAATACTCAGCGAGATGGTCGGTCAGCTCAACGACGAACATTCGCGCTTTGTGCCGCCGATCGCAGCCGAAGCTGAGAACATCTCCACAAGCAGCATGTCGTTTGATGTCGGGATCGGTGTGATCGTCATGCCGCGCCCTAATAGCGGTTTCATTCAGGTGGTCTTCCCCGATAGCCCGGCAGAACGTGCTGGATTACGCCCTCGTGATCGGATCATAGCCGTCGACGGGCGGCCGTATACGGTGGCCGATGGTGATCTGCGCGGGCCGCTTGGCTCGTTGGTACGGCTGACGGTGGCGCGTTCGGGGATGAAACTGCGTGACGTGGTTGTGAAGTACGATGAGGTGCAGCGAGTCATCCTGCCGTATGCGCGGCGCTTCCCCGGTGATATCGCCTATCTCTCCATCCCCACGCTGTGGGTCAACGACATGGGCGAGCAGGCGAGCGGTGCGCTCACCGACCTTGTGGGCGCGGGGGCGCTGCGTGGCCTGATTATCGATGTACGAGCCAATCGCGGCGGCTGGGGTGATGTACTTTCGGATGTGTTGAGCCATTTTGTGCGGGGCCAGGTCGGTACCTTCTATGGCCGGAACTACGTGCGGCCGCTGGTGGTCGATGAGTCGGCCGGGCCGGATCTGCGGCGTGTGCCGGTTGTTGTGCTGATCGATAACGATACCGCATCATACGCCGAGGTGCTCGCGGCAATTCTGCAGCTCGAAGCACAGGCGCAGGTGGTCGGCACTCGTTCGGCCGGCAATACCGAAACGATCTATGCTTATTCGCTGATCGATGGTTCACGGCTCTGGTTGGCACAAGAGGGATTTCGCCTGCCGAATGGTCGCAATCTGGAAGGCCAGGGGCTCGAACCCGATGTACTGATCGATATCGACTGGACGCGCTTCAGCGAAGAGGATGACCCGCATATCCTCGAAGCTTTGCGCTTGCTTGGAGCCGGTCCGAAATAGCCATGGTACGGGCGGGCATCATCTGCGGCCTCGTACCTCCTGGCCCGTATTCTTTCGTTATTGTGCAGGAGTCTTGAGCATGGAGCGCAGTGCGACAATCGCACGCCGAACCGGCGAAACCGATATTACCCTGACGCTGATACTTGATGGGAGCGGCCAGGCCGATGTACAGACCGGCATCGGGTTCCTTGATCATATGCTGGCGTTGTTTGCGCGCCATGGCCAGTTCGATGTGAGCGTACAGGCCGCCGGTGATCTGCATGTCGATGAACACCACACTGCCGAGGATGTCGGGATCTGCCTGGGAATGGCACTCGATCGGGCGCTCGGCGAGCGGCGCGGTATTGTTCGCACCGCCCATAGCTTTGTGCCGATGGACGAAACACTCGGTTTTGTGGCGCTTGATCTGAGCGGCCGGCCATACTGTGTGTTCGATGCTGCCTTCGCCACGCCGCGTGTCGGCCAGCTTGGTACCGATCTGATCGGGCATATCTTCGAAAGCATTGCCATACATGGCCGGTTTAACCTGCATGCCCGTATTCACTATGGAAGCAATGATCATCACAAGATCGAAGCGCTCTTTAAGGCATTTGCGCGCGCACTTGATGCCGCGACACGTATTGATCCACGGCTCGGTGATGCTGTTCCAAGTACTAAGGGAACATTATGAAACTCGATGCGGCGTTGGCTGTCGAGCCGCAGCAGATGGCGCAGGCCGGTATGATCGCACGCGCTGCCGAAGCGGTTGGATTCGCCGGGTTGTGGGCCGCCGAGACGCGACATAACAGCTTCTTGCCGCTGCTGCTGGCTGCCGAACATAGCAGCCGCATCGAACTCGGCACGGCGGTGGCGATTGCCTATCCGCGCAGCCCGATGGTGATGGCACAGCTGGCCTGGGATCTGCAGGCCTTTGCACAGGGGCGTTTTATCCTTGGCCTAGGCACGCAGGTGAAGGCCCATATCGAGCGACGCTACAGTGTGCCGTGGCAGCCGCCGGTGGCTCGGCTGCGCGACTATATCGGGGCATTACGGGCGATCTGGGGCGCCTGGCAGGCCGGTCAGCGCCTTGAGTATCGTGGGCAGTTTTATCAGCATACGCTCATGACCCCCTTTTTTAATCCCGGCCCGATTGCCCATCCCGATATTCCAATCTATATCGCCGGGGTGAATGCCGGCCTGGCACGCCTGGCCGGCGAAACATGTGCCGGGTTTCATGTGCACCCGTTTCATAGTGCCACGTATCTGCGGCAGATCGTACAGCCACAGATCGCACATGGTGCTATGCAGGCAGGCCGTGATCCAGCGGATGTCACGGTCGCAACAAGTGTCTTTGTGATCAGTGGGCCGGATGTGCGTACAATGGATTCCATGCGGCAGTTTGTGCGCGAACAGATTGCGTTCTATGCTTCGACCCCATCATACCGGATCGTGCTGGCACAACACGGTTGGGAAGCTACCGGCGAGCGGCTCTCGAAACTTGCCGCCGATCGCCGTTGGAACGAGATGGCTGCACTGGTTGACGACGACATGCTGGCACAGTTTGCCGTCGAGGCACCCCCCGAACAACTTGGTACGGCCCTGCGTGCCCGCTATGCCGGCCTGGTTGATCGCATCTGCCCCTACCTACCCTATGCCCCCGGCCCGACCGATGATCTGTGGCGGATGGTTGCAGCCCAGCTGCAGGCATAACAAAACCACCGGTGCATGCAGCTGCCGAAAAGCTTGCTCCATGCACCGGTGGTCTGCGCTGCTAATGGTTTCCCTGATACGTTTCGCCGGCAGGAATGCGCACCGGCAGGCGGTTCTGCGGCGAGGGCAACGGGCAGGTTGCATACTCGGTGAACGCACATGGCGGATTCACCGCCCGGTTAAAGTCGAGCTCAACCAAGCCATTAACCGGGAGCGAGGTTGTAAGAAATCGTGCGGCGCCGTATGTCTCGTGGCCAGCCGTCAGATCGCGGAAGACGATCGAGAGCCGTTCACCGCTGCGGGTTGTGTCGAGTGCCAGTGCCTGCCCATCAAGGGTGAAATGAAGTGCACCCGGGCTGGTTGTTTCACTTGTGTCGCCAAGAATGCTGGTGATCGTCAGCGGCTTGGGTGGCTCGTATGGCACAAAGCGCGCCGTCAGCCGGTAGGCCGGATCAATAGAAAACCACTGCCGGCCGCGAAAGGTACGCCTGGCCAGGCTATTGCGATCACGCAGACGAAGGCCGATCCGGTCGCCACGTTCGATCACAAAGATCGTCAATGCACCAATCGTCACCAGATCCGGTGTGCCGGTGCCGCCTGCGTCTGAGCGAAGCTCATGCTGTGTCGCCGGTTTGCCGTTGATCTGCAGATCAACATCGGCGGCCGGTTGCAATACCACGCGGCGGCCGCTGCGCCAGAAGCTTCCGATCAGCGCCGGTGCGCTATCGGCCGGTAATGCAACCGGCAGCGATGGATCGGCACCGGCTTTGTTCTCACCTTCGTCAAGCCAGAAAAGCCCGGCTACCGTCAGCCAGCCATCATCGGCGCGTAGTGTTGCTTCGACATGCTCACGCCATGCGATGATATCCGCGATGTAAGTGTCCGTCGTTGTGAAATGTGTCATTGAAATTCAGATTGTGTCTATCAAATCCTGGTGGTGACCCGCGCACCACCAGACAAACTATCGTGGGGCACATGCCCCGGCATTGCCGAAGGCAATATGCTGGATCTGGGCAGCCAACTGGTGCTCGTCGGTATAGCCGAGATTGATGCGTTGCAGGCTCCCGCGTGCACCAACAATGGCTGTGGCCGGCACCGTCAGAATACCGAGCTGATCGGTTAGTTCGTGATGATCGAGCGCCGAGATCATCTGGATCGATACATGCTGCCCCAGCGAAGCGCTCAGGCGCTCGAGTGCGGGCTTCTGCAGTACCCGGCAGTCATTGCATGTAGGGGTTGAAAAAGCAATAATCGCCGGTTTGCCGGCCGGGATAACTCCGGCGAATAGCGATGCTTCGTGCAATTGGGCGACCCGCCGGGCCTGCCAGGCATGAATGGCGGCACGTATGCCGTACAGGGCGGCGATCAGGGCAATCAGCGCCAGTAACCGCTCAATGAGACCATATTCGATCATAACGGTTACTCCGATCGCTGGAAACGGTGCAGCTGAAAGTAGATAAAGCAGCCGGCGCAGAAGCCGAATAACAGATTGACGGCTGCCAGCGCAAGGACGATCAACGCCAGCGCCCAACCGATACTTGCGGCTCCTCCAAATAGTGCCAGGCTACTGATCAGCAGAAAGGTCGCCCCCAACCCCTGGGCAAAGCGGTGTGGGGCCGCATCTTCAGCATGGACATCCGGCTTGATAAGACCCGCCGGCCGCAATACATCACGGTAGAGCCGCTGAAAAAGCGCCAGGGAAGGCACCGCCGTGCCAAGAGTCAGCACAAGTGCGACAAAAAGCACGAGTACCGGAAGGTTCAGTAAAAATGCTACGGCAATCAGCAGCACGATGGTTCCCTGATTGACCCGCACCGCACTTCGATCAAACATTGGTGTCGATACATTCTGATTCGACATATGCGTCACAATCCTTTTTTGGCTATTGTTTAGTTTGTTGCTTTCCATTGATATCTATAAGGATACCAAGAGCGACGGTGGATGTCAAGGTGCATTCCCGTGTTCTGGCGGGGTGTGACGCACGAGCGATCGGCAAAAAACGTGCCGATGCTCGACGGAGTAAATTGTTGTGAAAGAAGTAAAATTTAACCGTATACTTACTAATAACACACACATTTGCCGCTTCCTGAACAATAGAGAGATGTGCTATACTAGTGTAATGAATCAGCCAAAACATCATTACCCACTTGGTGCAAGTGCCACGGCTCTGGTGCCAAAACATGGAGGGTTGCAAACAGGTTTCGGCAACATCGTGTAAGCAGATGCGGTCGGGAAGAGCATCTCATTCATTCGATCATTCCGAAGGCCCTGTACAACCCGACATAGGATGATGTCTCGGTACATGCTGAATCTAGCCCCACTGTAATGGCACCTACAACCCCAACACGACGCATTTCTGTCACGATACGGCGGTTTGAAAAAAAATTGGGGACCAACCCGGGAAACCATCCACGCCACCCCGGGGGGTTCGGGGGGGGTGGAAGGGAAGGAAACAAAAAAAGGAGG
>CALLZL010000683.1 GCA_937859575.1 uncultured Chloroflexota bacterium | reverse complement strand
CGCATCTTGCGCGCATGCGGGCGGGACGCCCGCGCTCCCAGCACGCACATACTCAGTGGTTCTGCACGTAGCTATAGCGGTTCTCAATGGCTATATCTCACGAGTCTGCATCGGTCCTATGCCGCAACGAGCTCACGAACATGCGCAATCTCGTTCGTGCGAATGGGGCGAACCTGCAAAGCAGTCACCGTGACTACAGCGACCGTGTCGCCGCTCAAGGTCATAAACTCAACGGTGTAGCCTTCACCTTCCTGATGCACCAGCACGACCGTGCCAATGTCGCCCGCCTGCAGTCCACGCTCAGGCAGGTTGGTGGTCAGCACCACACTTGCAAGCTCTTCAATCATTGCGTGTTCCTTTCAGAGGATAGGCCGTAGCGAGAGAGGGCGAGCGTTCTCCTGCTGCAATAAACCAGACCACCCGTACCTGGGGCAATCGGCCATCCGGTGCCAGCAGTGGCCCTTCAATAACATAATTCGTGCCGAATGGTGTCGTCTCCGTCTCGGTGACATCATAGTTCGCTGCATGGCGGAGAAGTGCCTGCGCCAACCCCTCCCAATCGTCGGTCGTAAAGCCAAAGCGTATGAAGAATGCGGCTTTGCTGCGCCCATCACGATGGGTTTGGGAGAGCAGATACGCCGTGATTTTTCGCTCGGGAACAACCGCCAGTTGATAGTCCGGCAGCTTCACTCTATCCTCTGCCACTTCAATCACTGATGCACGAGCATTGTGCATGTAACTGCGCATATTGTAGCACACGAACATGTCGGTAACTGAGCAGACGGACGCCTGACGGCTGCAACTCAACCCGACACAGAGGTGTCAGATGGGCGTGGGCGGGACATTGGTAGCAGGTGTGGTAGGAGGCGGCGCTGCTGCCCGTTCTTAACCTTTGGCATCGAAGTGCCGCCTGCCGACGCATCGATCACCCTGCGCATCATGGGCAGTCCAAAGCTCAAGGCCATTATTGCCGCTGAATTCCTGGTAGCATAGCGAGCACGGATATTGTCAGTGCGGTATTGTACGAGGCGCCGTGTGATGGAGTTGCTTCGCTCGCTTGCGTTCTTTCTGGCCGCCGGTCTGTATGAGATCGGCGGTGGTTACCGTGTGTGGGTCTGGCTGAGTGAGGGGCGCAGCCCGTGGTATGCCGTTGTTGGCGCGGTCTTGCTCGTGCTGTACGGCGTGATACCAGCCTTCCAGGCTGCCCACTTCAGCCGCGTCTATGCGGCATATGGTGGCGTCTTCGTGCTCCTCTCGATCCTGTGGGGCTGGCGTGTGGATGGTACCGCACTGGATCGCTTCGACATGATTGGCGCCCTGTTCGTGCTGCTGGGCGTTGCGGTCATGATGTATTGGCCACGGGTAGGGTAGCTGGTGATTGTCGACGAACTGTGGCTCAGGATCTTTGAGACCATAACGAGCGAGACACCTATGCGAAAGTCAGAGTATTCGTGATGCCATGCGTGCGTTCTACTCAACCTACAGACTGGCGCTTTTGAAATTGGTGAAGGTGCCTGGTCTGGTTTATACTACCAACAGCGAAAGACAGTGTCAGGAGAGGAAGCGATGAATACACTCACCATTGAGTACCCTGCGGAAGTATTGTGGGCTTTACAGCAAGACTCGGATGAATTTGAGCATGAAGCACGGCTCCTTCTCGCCGTGAAACTCTACGAAACCGGCAAATTAAGTACCGGCCTGGCTGCCCAACTGGCGGGTGTTCCTCGTGTTGCTTTTTTCTATCTCTTGGGGCAACACGGCGTATCGCCTTTTGGAGAGACCCCCGAAGAATTGGAGGAGGATCTTCGCCATGCTCAGCAAGCCGTCCACCGGACCGGTGATTCTGAATAATACGCCATTGGTGGCATTATGGTCTCTGAGCCATTTACCGTTATTGCGTGATTTGTACGAAGAAGTGATCGTTCCCCAAGCCGTTTATGAGGAGTTTTTAGCCACCGAACGATCAGTGCGTCAAACAGCTTTAGATGAAGCTTCCTGGATTACACACGCACCTCTAATCAACCCACGTCAAGCCCTGGTATACGTTGGCATAGACCGCGGGGAGGCTGAAGTTCTGGCTCTGGCCACTGAACGGTCAGCTCGTCTGGTGATTATTGACGAATATAAAGGGCGTCGGTATGCGCAACGTTTGGGCTTGCCCTTCACCGGCACGCTTGGGGTGCTGCTCACCGCGAAGCAGAAAGGCTTGGTTCCTGCTCTCGCTCCGCTCATGAACCAATTGGTGAAAGAAGGTCTTTTCCTGGCTCCAAAGTTGGTCGAAAAAGTGCTTGAACTCGCAGGAGAAGACTGAACACACGACAACACGTTCCACACCCCGCGATACTGGTGCCCCGCCTGCTCCCAGTACAGCACATCCACCCAGGCTTCTACAAGGCCGATCAGATCGACGACCCAGATAAGCCGCATTGACCCATACGTGACCGGCATACAGAAGGTGTGGCGATAGATATGCCACACCGTTCCCTCGCGCCCCAAGGTCCGGGCGGTGAGGTCGCCGAGCGTGAAGGCGCTGCTGCCCGTTCGTGACCTTTGGCATCGAAGTGCCGCCTGCCGACGCATCAATCATCCTGCGCATCATGGGCAGTCCAAAGCTCAAGGCCATCATTGCCGCTGAATTCCTGGTAGCATAGCGAGCACGGATATCGGCAGTGCAGTTGTGTACGAGGCACCGTGATAGAAGTGTTTCGTTTGCTCGCCTCACCGGCTCGCAATGTCCACTCAATCGTGCGCTGCCCGTGATGCATCGAAGAGCGCCATCGCCTCCCACCCGTTACGGAAGGTCGGATATGCGACGCGATCCCCACCCTGCACCCGGGCCACAATGTCGCGGTAGAACAGATTCCATGCGTGCTGATCCGGTGTCGCTTCCATGAGCCGCCTGGCCAACGGCAAACAGGCAGGGAGATCGAGCATGGCGAAAACGGTGGCAGGGCTTGCCCTGCCACCGTTGTCCGTGCATGCTGCACCGACAGATCTACCGTACCACGAGTGGCAGATAGACATGCGTGCCCATCCGGCCTGCGATGCCACCTTCGGCAGGCGGCGGCACCGCCACAACCGGCTCGGGCGGTGCGGCAAGCAAGGCCGGATCCGCCGGACGCTGCACGACCGTAAAGGTCCAGCGGTAGTCGTCGGGCATCGAGCGCCCATCTTCGGCGATGATCCCCTCGGTGCCGCCTTTGATCATTACCTCATACCGCCGGCCAATCGTCAGTGGTGCCTTGGGAATGAAGCGCATGCCGTAGATCTCACCACTCGACGGATCCACGATATGGGTTGCCGATCCCGCCACCAGTGCGCCATCCTGGGTGCGCAGCTCCAAGCGCTGATTGAGCGCCCCTGCCTGCATTGGTGTGGCAAACATCAGCCGTACACTACTGTCGGGGTAGGCGATGCCGCCCGGCAGAGGCGCCCAGATCACGCCGATAGGTGAATGCCGCTGGATTGGAGGTTGGCCCGAAACCGATCTCATAACCGGCCAGATCCATGTCGTAGAGCGGTTCCCAGCGTACCAGCACCGCACCCGGAGCGCTCTGGGTCTCAAGATAGTTCACCAGCGCAGGTGGCTGGCTGTCGAAGACTTCAACCACCAGTTCGCTCAGTTCCTCGACCGGCTGGTTGTCGCCGTCGTTGATACCGACCAGAACACGGTAGCGACCCGTGGGAACCCGTTCGGTGCTGATGAATGCACCCAGGTTGTTCAGCGGAATATGCTCCTGCATCAGGCGTGTCCGCGCCCAGTCGGGCTGATTGGTTGCGTCAGCCAATGGCACCAGACAGACATACAGATTCGCCGTCGGGCTATCATGGTCGGCAGCACGGAAGCTGACCCGCACACCATCGCCGGCGGGGCGGTTGTCGCAATTGGTTGTCACCAGGAAGTTCGAGTCGAAGCGCGCACTTTCGCACTCAAAGCCGACGTTGGTCAATGTTGGTGGCGCATTCAGCATATACGACACCTGCTCATAGTTCGCCGGCGGGTTGGCGATGGTCAGGTAATAGGTGCCTGGCTCAGCGCGTGCAATCACGATCGCCTGGTCGTCGCCGATAGCCGAACTGCCATTCAGGTAGGTTGCGGGATCGGCGGGGGTGGAGGTGGTCGGCGGTGTGTTATCGCGATGCCAGATCGTGCCGTCAGGTGTCTCAACACTGATCGACGGTTTCGGCATGCCGGACTGTACCGGATAGACAATGCCGAAGAAGGCCGTGCCGGTCTGGCTGACGGTGATCGGCAGGCGATCGACGGTGGTTGCGATGGCATACGCTGCGGCACCGGGCGCTGCAATCGACTCCATGCCGGTCAGGCGCACGAGTTCGGTTAGAGCCACTGCACCGGAATAGTACCCGGCCGCCCCAAGTGCTGCCTGCTGCCGCACAGCGGCCGCACCATTCAGTTGATAGGCATTGGCATTCACCCGCCGTACACTGCCGGTATTGAAATCGACAAAGAAACTGACCGAGAAGAAGCCACGCCCGACGGTACCAACCACACCAAGGGCGTCATCGCGGCCATTGACCCTGAAATCGCCGCCACGCAGTTCGAGGCGACCGATATTGATATCGAACGGCGGTACATGGCGTGCAAATTCGTGCTTGCGAATATTCACCTCCACGCGGGCGCTAATCGCCACACTCATGCGCCGGGTTCCATTACTCAGCGTAATTCTGCCGGATCGCACCTCAAATTCACCACGCACCAGGCGCAGGTTGATCTCGGCGCGGGCGAAGAAGCCATCGCCGCCATTGAAACCCTGCCGCGAGCCGATCCCGACGCTGGCACGCGCTACTTCCACCACCAGCAGCGAGAGACGGGCATTGGCGGTGAGCTGGAATGGACTGGGCTGCAGTTCGGGCGCGCCCGGAACTCCACCGTGCCGATGCGGAGGCCGGCCGGGCGCGGCAGTTCAGCCGACAGGGCCGCCATGCTGCCGTCGGCACTTGCCGCTGCTGCATAGGGATCAAACAACTGCACATCCATGAAGCGTGCATTCATACCGGCGATATTCGCCGTGAAGCCATCGACACTGGTCGAGAGAATGCCGCCCTCGTCGATCTTGATGCGCAAGAAGATCGGCTCGGCACGCTCAAGTGTTTCGAGCCGGATGGGCACCAGCGCGGTGAATGTTCGCTGCGCCAGGTCGATGGTTGTGTCGATGATCGGATACTCTGGCCGCCCCAGGCTCAACACATTGGTGCGTTCGAGGAAGGCCAGATCAAACCCTTCGGTTCGCTCGAAACCCTGCGGGCGCTCCGGATCGACGTTCTTCTCGGGGATGCTGAGGCTGCCAAACCGTGCGTCGATCACGAAACGGCCGCTGCTGGTGTATTCGCGCCCCTCACGGCGGTGGAAGAGACTGCCCATCAGCGGGTCATCGCCGATGGCGTTGATAAAGCGCAACTCGCCTCGCACAAACACCCGTTCGGGTCTGGCGGGTTCATATTCCACATAGGCGCGGGTCAGCAGCGGGTCGCCGGCGAACCGATCCGGCGGCTCGTCGGCCATGTTTTGCACCGCAAGCAGCAGTGCGCCGCCTTTCGGCCCGATACGGAGACTACCGTGGGCCATGACCTGAATACCGGCTATATCGAACTGGTCGGCGCAGATCGTCACCTGTGCCACATCGCGACACGGCTGGCTCTGTGCGCGGGTCACACCCAGGAGCCCGCCGGTCAGCGCGCCACGCCTGAAACTACTGGTCACATCCCGCGAGGCGCTACGGCTCCATGAAGAATGGCGCTATTCGCTTGATGGCCTGGATCTGCCGGCCGACCCGGCCGACTCCGCCACTACACCGGCTGATGCAGTGCAACTCTTCGCCGCCAGGGCACGCCAGGCGCGACGTGACCTCGATCTGGTGCGCGACCAGGCACACGTTGCCCGAATCTGTCGCATGGTCGCGGTTCTATGCGGCGCTTGCGATGACCCGCGAATCGAACTACCAGCATCTTGCGCTCGATATTCTGAGCCATCGTGCGCTGCTTGTGCTGAACCAGGGCGATGCCGCCGACGCAGCAACGCTCCTGAGCGTTGTGTTGCTGCATCCAAGCAGCCGTGCGACCACCTTCGAACGAGCACAGCAATTACTGCAGCAGTGTGAGGATGCGCTGCCTCCCGACATATTCAGTGCTGCGGTGGCACACGGGCGCGAACTGAGCCTCGGCGCGGCGATCGATCAGTTGCTGGCCGCGCCGGCCGCGCCAGCGGTAGACGATGCCCAGCTGCAAGGGCGTAATTGACGCCAAGCCGCAGCGCCGTAAAGGAGGGACGTATCCGCTTACTCCTCCTCAAACCCGGCCTGGGTGAACTTGAGTGTCCGGCTGTTCTCCGTCACGGTGCGCACGACGTGATCTGGTGCGCCGTTGGGGATGTCGGCTTCGATCTCCAGGGTGATGCGGACATTCGCACCGAGTAGCCCGGTCAGGTGGGCGATTACTTCCTCGGCGATCTTGCCGGCGTCGCGGCCGGCGCGCTCGGCGCTCAGGGCGACGCTGCCATGGAACCGGCGCAGCTTGCGCGGCCGTGAGACTGGCGGGGCGGGGGCCTGGGGGGTGGGCCCGCCCGCCCGCGCGGGGCAGGCCCCCCCGCCCCCCCGGTCCCGCGCGCGGTGCGGCCGGGCCGGGTGGGCACC
>CALLZL010000682.1 GCA_937859575.1 uncultured Chloroflexota bacterium | reverse complement strand
GTTCATGACCGATGCCGCCCATGAGGATGCGGTGGTTGAAGCGATCAGACACCTTGATGCTGGCCTCGAGATCATTCGCGGCCGTGCGGCCGGCCCCGCAACTCTGGTTGATACGGCGGTCGCCCGGGCCGAGCTTGCATAACTGCGGGCTGAGGTCGCACCTCTGCTGCCGGCAACCGACCGATACTGTCAAGGAGTTCTGAATGCACCGATGTACCCTGCTGATTGCCATGCTGCTGGTTGCGATACTGCTGCCGACCGCGCCGGTCGAGGCGCAAACCACACGCCGCTGTTTTGCCGAAACCGGTTATTGCATCAGCGGGCGGCTACGCGAATATTGGGAACAACATGGCGGGTTGCCGGTCTTTGGCCTGCCGATCACCCCGCAGCAGCACGATATGATCGAAGGAGGCTGGTTGCAGGTACAGTGGTTCGAACGCGCACGCCTCGAACTCCACCCAAGCCAGCGCCGGCCGTATGATGTACAGATCGGACGCCTCGGTGCCGAACGCTACATGCTCAGCCCGGCCGATGCACCACCAGCACCGGTCGGTGGCGCATGCCGGATGTTCGCACCAACCGGGCAGCAAGTGTGTGGTATCATTCTGGCCGCCTGGAGCGCCAATGGGATCGAACTCGACGGCCTGCGCGGGTCAACCTACGAAGAGAGCCTGGCGCTCTTTGGCCTGCCGCTCAGCCCGCCGCGCTACGAACTGCTGAGCGATGGCCTGGTGCATGTGGTGCAGTGGTTCGAACGTGGCCGCTTCGAAATACATACCGATGGGGTCAAGCTCGGGTTACTCGGCAGCGAGATCGGCCCGGTTGCCGGCCCAACCCCGGCTGCTAGCAGTGCCGCGCCGGCTCGGATCAGTATTCCATCGATCACGGCCGACTTTCCGATCGTGCCGGTTGGCCTCGATAGTGCCAATACACCAATTGTCCCGGATCACGACGTAGGCTGGTATACTTTGAGCGCCCGGCCTGGCCAGGGCGAAAATATTGTACTCTGGGGGCATGTCTTGCGCTTTCGCCATGCGCTTAACCGCCCGGCACCCTTCGCACGCCTGAAAGATCTGCCGGTTGGTGCAACAATCACACTCTATGATGCCGACGACACACCATATCGCTACCGCGTCGCGCGCCAGGTATGGGTCAGGCCACACGAGGTGAGCTATATTCTGCCGCAGGGGCGTGAACTACTGACGATGGTCTCGTGTATCGGCGATTCGGTTGTGCTCGATGGCGAAGTGATCGACATGTCGCATCGGCTGATCACAATCGCCGAACCGTTAGAATAGCACTATGCAACAGACTCACATCCTGACGCAAACACCGCTGCCACCAACAAAGACGGTCGTAGAGGTTGAATATCGGATCCTTGATCAGCAAGAACTCGAACGACCATACAAAGTGATCATCGAGAATGATGATGTCACTCCGATGGATTTTGTCGTGATGGTGCTGCTGATCGTTTTTGAACGTGAGCTCGATCAGGCAATCGATATTATGTACGAAGCGCACACCAGCGGTCGCGCGCTCGTCGGCATGTTCCCATTTGCCGAAGCACGCGACCGGGTCTATCAGGCGCATTCTCTCGCGCGCGATGCCGAATACCCCCTCAGTTTCTATCTCGAACCGGAAGATGCATGATCTTCGCTAACAGCCGCCGTCTGCGCTATAATAGCGGACACACCTGAGCAGAAAGGATAGCCAACGATGGCAGGTTCGACACCACTCGCAGAGTTGCGGATCGGGATGCTTGGCAGTGGTTTTATCGCCCACTTTCATCTGCAGGCACTTGTCAGTGTACGCAATGTGCGTGTTAGTGCCGTCTATAGCCCGACACCGGCCAATCGCGAAGCGCTGGCGGCGCGTGCGAACGAGCTTGAACTCGGGCCATGCACCGCCTATGATTCCCTTGAAGCCTTGCTGACCTCGGGCGAGGTCGATGCGCTCTGGATTCTTGGCCCGAACGACACGCGCGTTGAGACCATGCGCACTATCAATGAATATGTCAAGCAGGGTCGTACCAGCCTGCGTGGCATCGCCTGCGAGAAGCCGCTGGCTCGGACCCTCGGCGAAGCACAAGAGATGCTACGGCTGGTTGAAGATGCCGGGCTCAGCCATGGGTATCTCGAAAATCAGGTCTTCTCGACGGCAGTGCGGCGCGGCAAAGATATCATCTGGCGGCGCGGCGCAGCCACCACCGGCCGGCCCTACCTGGCGCGCGCTTCGGAAGAGCACAGCGGCCCGCATAAACCCTGGTTCTGGCTTGGCGAAAAGCAGGGTGGCGGTGTTCTTTCCGACATGATGTGCCATAGTGTTGAAGTTGCCCGCTTTCTGCTGACCGATCCGGCCAAAGATCGCACCAGCCTCAAGCTCGTCAGCGCCAGTGCGACGATCGCCACCCTCAAATGGTCACGACCGGAATATGTCGAACGGTTGCGGCAGATGATGGGGCCTGAGGTCGATTATGCCACGCGCCCGGCGGAAGACTTTGCCCGCGGCACATTGGTGCTCGAAGACGAAGCCGGCCATAAGCTCATGATCGAATGTAGTACCTCGTGGGCCTATGTCGGCCCTGGCCTGCGCATCCAGATCGAGCTGCTCGGCCCCGAATACGCCATGGAGGTCAATACGCTCGGTACCGAACTGAAGGTCTTCCTGTCGCGTAATGTACAGGGTAGCCAGGGCGAAGATCTGGTCGAGAAGCAGAACGCCGAACAAGGGCTCATGCCGGTGCTCGAAGACGAAGCCGGGATCTATGGCTATACCGACGAAAACCGCCATATGGTCGAGGCATTCCGCAAAGGGTTGCAGCCCAGCGAAACCTTCCACGACGGTGTCGCGGTGATCGAGATGCTGATGGCGCTCTACCGCTCGGCCGACACCGGGCAGACCGTCTATCTTGCCGACACCGATCTGACCGACTATGTGCCGGCGGTAGCGCGTGGCGAATTCCGTGGCTGAGAGGCTTGCATAATGCAATCGCACCGCCGCCGGCCGGTACGCACCCACGCCAGGGGCCAGCATCGGATGATGCGGCTCCTGGCACGGATTCATGCCGATACACAGCGCATCGCGATCCTTGAGCAGCAACTCACCAACCGGCATCTGTTGCCGCAGACGATCCTCTCGGGGCGATTGAATGTGATCCAGGCGATCTGTGCCGCCCTGCTCGTCACCCAGGAGATCGAAGCCATCCTGCGCATTGTCGTACGCGAGGCCAATACACTCTTCCCCGGCGCGAGCGGTGCATTACTCTACCTGATCGACGACAAAGACGAACACCTGATCCTGCGTGCGACCAATGTCGGGAAACCCATGCCGCTGATCATTCGGCCCGGCCAGGGGCTCTCGGGTCGTGCGTTCCTCGCGCCTCGCGCCATGCTCGTAGTCGGCCCCGAAGTAGAATCGGCCCTTGAAGAGCTGGACGCCGAACAGATCGATGCGCTCCAGCAGATGATCCATCCCTGGCCGCCTACCAGTGCGCTGCTTGCACCACTGCGGATCGAGGGGCAGCGCCTCGGCGCACTCGTGATGTACGGCAGTGCCAGTGCGCATCTCTTCCTGCCACGCGATCTCCAGTTCATTCAGTCGATCAGCGACCTGGCAGCCGTAGCGATTTCGGCGCGCAGCCAGGTTGCACGTACCGCTGCGCTCCAGCGCGACCTCGATCAGACCCAGACACTGCATGCCGAGGCTCAGGCGCGCCTGAATGCGGCCCAGGCACAGTTACTGCAATCGGCCAAACTTGCCGCCGTCGGCGAGCTGGCGGCATCGGTGGCACACGAGATCAACAACCCGCTCTATGCCGCCCGCAACAGCCTGTACCTCGTCGAACAGGATCTTCCAGCTGATGCGCCACAACGGCCGTTCCTCACCATTGCCCAGAGCGAGCTCGGCCGGATCGCCCGTATCATCACGCGCATGCGCGAGTTTTATCGGCCGGCGCGCGATGAACTCGATACCACACCAATCAACGAACTTCTCGAAGAGACGATCGAACTGGTGCAGACCCACCTGCGCCACGGGCAGGTGGGTGTTCAATCTGCCTTTGATCCAGCCGTCGGTAGTATCGTGGCGCACGCCGATCAGCTACGCCAGGTCTTCCTCAATCTGATGCTCAACGCCTGCGATGCGATGCCCGACGGCGGCGAACTCCAGATCCGCACCGAGATCACCGCAGCAACCGAACAGCACAGCAACGGCTTGAATGTCTTCGTCAGCGATACCGGCACCGGCATCGACCCCGAGCATCTGCCGCATCTGTTCGAGCCGTTCTACACCACAAAACCGCAGGGCACCGGCCTTGGCCTGGCGATCAGCGCCCATATCATCACCCAGCATGGCGGCTTCATTACGGTCGAAAGTAGCCTCGGCAAAGGAACTACCTTCCGGATCTTCTTGCCGGCCACCTGATAGACGCACAGGAGTGCAATTATCAAAGCGTAACGGCAAGTTGCGAACCTCTCAACCAACCACGCTTCTGACTACTGCTACGATACAGCCACTTGACATCTCGGACGTAGCGGCGTGCAACCGGCAGCTGCTGCAATAGGGAGTACAACGTGGCGGTGCCGCATATCTTAATCGTTGATAATGATCCGGCGGCTGCGCTGGTAACGCAACGCGGCCTGCAGATGTTGATCGGCTCAGAGGCGACGATCGATCTTGCACATTCGGCCGGGGCAGCCTGGCTGAGCTGTGTACGCGGCGAGGTTAGCCTGCTGATTGTTGATCCGGGGGGCACCGATCGCAGCACCGCTGCCCTGGTGAAAGCGCTGCACAACGAGCGACCGAATCTGCCGGTGCTGGTGCTAACGGCCTACGATACGCCACGCCTGCGCAATCAGATGCGCAACCTCGGCGTGAAGTTTTACCTGGCTAAACCAATCGACCTGCCCGAACTGCATAAGATCGTCACGGTAGCGGTTGGTTGATATCAATCTGCCGTACCAGGCAGATCACCAGCTCGGCGGCAGCCTCAAGCACTTCGGGATCAATATCGGCCGCCTGATCGGCGGCTGTGGCATACTGCGCAACGCGGCCGGTTGCATCAAGGCATGCAATCGTTACTGCGCGTTTTCCGGCTGCTCTGAGTTGCTGCGCGATCAGCATCGAACTTCCGCGAAGGCGTGCCGCCAGGGGCGCAGCACACGCCTGTACCTGCTGCACCAGCACTGCATCAGCTGCTGCGGTGATACCATGCGGAACACCACGTCCGATCGCTTCCAGCCCAACAAACAGGGTTGTCTCACGTTCGAACGGGTAACGCCGCAACAGATCCGCCAGCCCGGCACCGGCCGTCATGGCGCCCAGGCCAACAACCCAGAGCTGGGTATGATCAAGGCTGTTGAGGGTTGAGGCACCGACAAGAGCGGCGGCAGCGGCACCGGCATGGCTGGCAGCCCCTGCCGAACCGCTGCGCCAGGCCCAGGCTTCGGCTCCGGCATACAGGGCAAGCAACAGCACCGCAACAACCTGAAGATACCACCAGCCGTAGCGTGCTTCGACAGCACCGGCCAGTGTGGCAGCCACCAGAGCCGCAGCCAGCGCCACCCGTAGCCAGCGCCCACGCTCTCCGGCACACACCGGTGCAAGCCAGGGGGCATACCCGGGCAACGTATCGAGCGCCAGCAACAGGATAACCGTCGCACGCGGCGCTTCGATCGCGGCACGCGTGGCGATCACATTCTGGCTGATACGCTGCCGCCCAATCAGCGGCATCCGCAGCAATGCACCAATCGATGCAACAAACAGGCACACAAACGCCGGTACCGGGGCAAGCAGTGGGAACCAGAAACCGAGAATGAGGGTTACCAGCGCGATCAGGGCAATCAACCCCGAATCAAAACCGGGGGGAACACGCGTTTCGAACGTATCGATCGAAACCTGCATGCCGGCACGACGCAGCCGGCCATTCAGATAAGCAGCCGCTTTGGCCTCGGCAACTGAGGTTGCCGGCCGGGCACCGATCGTATCGGCTAACCGATCGACAACCTCGAGCGGATCTTCGCGCAACCGGCGCATCCGCGGGCTCAGGCTCGGCTCACCATCACGGCCGGCCGGCAGCTCTGGCATTTGTTGGCGCATATTGTGCGCTAGGGCAGCTCCTCGCCGTATCGCCAGCGGTAGTAGTGCCGGCCGACATTCCCCATCTCGACTCGCCAGGCCGCCGGATTGTCGGGCATATAGGTAAGCACACGCCGCTCGAAGGCCTGTACCAGCACATCCCGCTCGATACCACCAACCTTCACCGACACCCAGTATGGCTCGCTGATCGGGTAGCCAAGCACGAACACCCAATCCATGAGTGCGCCTTGCTGCACCTGCTCG
>CALLZL010000681.1 GCA_937859575.1 uncultured Chloroflexota bacterium | reverse complement strand
CCTGCCGATCCACCCGCCCCCGCCGATCCGCCCGCCCCCGATCCGCATACGCCGCCGCCACCAGATCCGGCAGCACCGCCGCCTGCGACCGTGATCAGTGATGCTGTCGGCGTGCTGACGCCATGAACGACGAAACGGCGGGCAAACCGCCGTTTCGTCGTTCAGCTGCCGGGATGGCGGCATGCAATGCGCTAGCCGGTACCGCGCACAAAGACATCAGGCCAGGCACGGAAGCGGGTAAAGAACAGTTCAGGATTCTGCTCGACCCCGTTCTCGCTTATCACCCGAAAGACGGAAATACCCATCCCACGCCGCGCCTGATCGGTCTGCCGCACCGTGCCCGCCGGCAGGCTCGGATCGGTTGTATAGACGGCCTGCGAGGGTGGCGGTACGATATTGTCGATCTGCGGGCCGCTGATGCGTACCTGCCGCCCATGTGGGATGGTACCGTACAGGCGCACCGCCAGCACCGCATTGGCTTCATCAACGACAGTCTCCATCAACAGCCAGTTGTCGGTATCGTTGACAAACTTGAAGTCTTGCACTCCGGTATAGATCGTCGCATCCATGCCGGGCGCCGCTGCACTGGGGAAGCTATAGGCATCATACCAACTGATGTAGAACGGATGCGCATGTCGCTCGGTGATCGGCAGGCCGGCCCAGAATGCACCACGGAACACGGTCGTCGAGACCTGGCAGACCCCGCCGCCCCATTCGAGTTGCGTCCGGTTGCCGATCACGGCATACCCCTGCACAAAACCGTTACTTTCATCGACCGCGCCGAGCTGGGTATTGAATGAGAATTCGGCCCCCGGCGGAATCAGAACCCCATCCATACGTGCCGCACCGGCGCGGATATTGGTAATGCGGTATGGTGCCGAGCCGGCAAAGCTTGATTTTCCTTCGGCAACCAGCTCGACGATCCCAAGTGTATCGAGGCTCGCCGCAGTAATCTGCGGCGTCACTTCTTCGGTGGGCAGATCGATGGCATGGCGACCGAAACGCAACGCCGCACGGATCTCGGTCACGGCGGCAGCCTGATCGAGGCGCAGGCCAATGCGCCCCTCTTCGGCGATCTGCAAGCGACCATTGCGAAACGTGATCCGCGGCTCGACACTGGGGGAATCGACAAGCTGCGCCAGTTTTTCAACGGCGCGTGCCAGCCGTTCTTCATCAAGATCCGCCACCATGCGCCCATCAACAACCTGTAGCGTCACGATTTCGGCCAGCCGCTCGGCTTCCCATGTCCAGCTGCGATCACCTTCACGCATCAGAAGGGGTTGTGCCAGTATCGCACGTGCATCATCAACCGCCCCGGCAATCTCATCATCGCCCAGTGCCGGATCCAGGCTGCGGGTGCGCAGGGCAATCGACTGCGGTGTCAGGTGTTGGACCGCACGCATGATATCGATGATCGTTTCATCAACAAGCACCTGCCGCCCAGGTTGAGCCGGTGTCGGCAATACGCGCCCGGCTGCCAGGCTCAGCGCGGCATCGCGCGGCGGCTGTTCGAGCTCGGCACCGATGCTTGTCAGGTAGCGCTGCATTGTATTCATGTCGACACGCAGGCGGGGGGCCGCGGCGATGCCCCCAGGGGAATAGATCGCGATAATCCCGTTAAACCGCTGCTGGGGATCGCCCCGCCGCCCTACCGCCAGTATCCCGGCAACAGAAGCATCGATATCAAGCCGCATGCCGATCTCGGCCGGCGTCGGCGACCAGCTGCGCCCTTCAAAGGTGATCGTCACCGGCGCCCGCAGAAAACTGTTGTAGCGCTCTTGCAATACGGCACGCACAGCACGTTCGTCGAGCCCGCCGATCGGCTGCCCCTGCAGGGTGACCCCCTTCAGCACATTGCCGGCAGCCAGTGCATTGGCACCATACGGCAGCGCCAGATACCCACCGGTAGCGATCAGTGCAACCAGCAACAGGCTGAGTAACGAAAAGCGCCGCCGACCACGCCGCGACGGATCGGGGGGTAATTCGGGCTCGGGGATCCGCTTACGCGGCGGCTCGGATGGGATCTGCCCATGGGCACGCCGGCGACGAATCGGTCCGTATTCCTGGTAGTATTTTTCTGACATATTTGCCTCAGCGGCGGCGGCATGTCATCGCCGTGATGCGTGTATATTGAATTACCAATCGAAGGTGTGTAAAGCGTATCACGTTCACATGGTGCTGTCAAGAAAGAAGCTACCAACCACCAAGGCGGAATGCAGAGTTGTCTCCAATCGAGGTTCAGGGTGACGAAGCCCCCCCGAAATGACAATTCGTGTGGTTGGGTCGGCAGAGCCGACCCAACCACACGAAAAAGCGAGAACCTGGGGCACAACCTCAAAGATGGTACACGCCCTGCCTACCGGCGGTGCCCATAGAGCACTGGTTGTTCAGACACCCGGAGGTATGGGCTAGTATTTTGGAATAGAAGGATCGACATCATCCGACCAGCGCAAAATACCGCCAACCATGTTCTTTACTTTGCGAAAGCCCGACTGCCGCAACAGATCGACGGCCCGGCCGCTTCGCACACCGCTCCGGCAGTAGACGACCATCTCGACGGCGCTGTCGAGTTCGTTGAGCCGTGATGCCAGTTCGTTGACCGAGATCCGCACGGCACCTTCGATCCGGCCGATCTCCCATTCGTTGGCTTCACGCACATCCAACAAGAACGGGCGATCATCACGCCCGAGCCATGCCGCCGTCTCGATCGGCGTGATCTCGTAGTTTGGCTCGGCATGGGCAATTTCGGGGAGAATTCCACAAAACTGGTCGTAATCGATCAGCTCAGTTACCGTCGGGTGATCACCGCACACCGGGCATTCGGGGTTACGCCGCAGGCGCAGCTCGCGGAAACGCATCGAAAGCGCATCATACAGCATGAGCCGGCCAACCAGGGTCTCACCAATTCCAGCGATCAGCTTGATCGCCTCGGTTGCCTGTATCGTGCCGATCACCCCCGGCAACACGCCAAGCACACCACCTTCGGCACAGCTTGGCACCAGCCCGGGTGGTGGTGGTTCGGGGTAGAGGCAGCGATAGCACGGGCCACCATCCCTGGGCGAGAAGACGGTTGCCTGGCCTTCGAAACGGAAGATCGAGCCATAGACATTCGGCTTACCCAGCAACACACTTGCATCATTGGTCAGATAGCGAGTCGGGAAGTTATCGGTTCCATCAATGATGACATCATAAGGGCGCAAGAGATCAAAGGCATTTTCCGACGTGATCTGCGTCTCGTAGGTTGTTACATCAACATTCGGGTTGAGATCATGGATCCGGTTTCTGGCCGATTCAGCCTTTTTGACACCCAGCGTGGCAGTACCATGCACGATTTGACGTTGGAGGTTACTTTCGTCAACAACATCAAAATCGACAATGCCGATCCGGCCGACACCTGCGGCTGCCAGGTAGAGTGCCAACGGCGATCCGAGGCCACCGGCGCCGATCAGCAACACACTACCCTGCTTGAGGCGTCGCTGTGCCTGCATGCCGAACTCCGGCAGAATCAAGTGGCGCGAATATCGCCGAATCTCTTCATTCGAGAGTGGCATATCACTCATTGCATACCTCCTTTATACGGCACCGCCGCCGGCAATCGCCGGGATAATACTCACGGTCTCGCCATCGGGAACCAGTGTTTCGAGACCCTGCAGATAGCGAATATCTTCATCGCCGACATAGATATTGACGAAGCTGCGCAGCTGATTCTGCTCGTTGTAGAGCTGCTTACCAAGGGTGGGATGTGTTTCAACCAGCGCATTCAGGATCGCACCGATCGGCCCGCTCGGCAGGCTGATAGCCGCATTGCCGCCGGCATACTGGCGCAGGGCAGTCGGAATAGAAACGGTCACAGCCATGGAATGAATCCTTTCATGAGTTACGCAAGAATAGACGTTTCAACAAAACGCGCACCGCCATCAACAAGCAGCCAGGCGGTGAGTTCGGCAGCAGTGGCTTCACGAACACTCTGGATCAAAAACACAAACCCGGTATCGCCCCCGATCCCCTGTGCGCCGGTACGATCACGCTCCGATGGCTGTGCCGGGTGATCGGGATGCGAATGGTACACGCCGATCACATCCAGATTGCGGCTCCGCGCTTCGCGATCGGCACGCAGGTAGTCGCGTGGATCCAGGTAAAAGCGATCGCGCAACGAATGTTCATGCTCGGCATCCGTCAGGCCGATATCGGCCGTCCAGCGGTTGGGGGTAGTGATAATATCGTCACCAAAGAGCTGGTCGTTCTCGATACGCCCGATGATCAGGCCGACACACTCGTGGGGGTAGGTCGATTCGGCATGGTGCGCAATCGCGGCGCGTGCCGCAACACTCAGTATGATCATGATCTAGATCCCTTCACCCTCGGTCACAACACCCTCATCCCAGAACCGATCGCTCAAGTATTTTGCCGCACTATCGCACAGTACCGTCACAACGACACCGGATGTCAGGCGGCGTGCCACATGGAGCGCCGCCGCTACATTGGCGGCCGCTGAGATCCCCACCATCAGCCCTTCGGCACGTGTGAGGTGGCGGGCCATCGCAAAAGCTTCTTCACTTGATATCGCGAGGGTTTGATCGGCGAGATCCGGCTCGTAGATCGCCGGCACCAGGCTCACCGACTCCATGTGCTTGACTCCTTCCAGCGCATGGTATGGGCTATCGGGCTGCACGGCGATCAGCCGCACCGCCGAGTTACGCCGGCGCAATGCATGGCCGACACCAACGAATGTGCCGCTGGTGCCAAGTGCCGCAACAAAATGAGTGACCTGTTCGTGGGTCTGAGCCCAGATCTCGGGGCCGGTTGTTTCGAAGTGCGCCTGCACATTCGCCGGATTGCTATATTGATCGGGGTAGAAATAACGAGCCGGATCGGCGGCAACACGGGCACGCACTTCGCGGATGGCACCATCGGTACCCTCCATCGGATCCGTCAGGATGAGTTCGGCACCGAGCGAGCGTAGAATACGTTTGCGTTCGGGGCTGGCATTACCAGGGAGCGCAAGCACCACATTATAGCCAAGTGCCGCCCCGATCGTTGCATAAGCGATCCCGGTGTTGCCGCTCGTGGCATCAATGATGTGCATACCATGGCGTAACCGGCCGCTACGCTCACCATCGCGGATCATAAAGAGCGCCGGACGATCCTTGACCGACCCGCCGGGGTTGTACCATTCGGCCTTGGCATACACCGCGACATCAGGTGGCAGATCGGGTGCAATGCGCGCCAGACGCAATAATGGTGTGTTTCCGATCAGATCAAGCAGCGTCGTACGACGATCGACGGTTTCGTTGAGCAGGCTCACAATATTGCATTCTGTACTACAGGCAGATCATGCGGCACCATCAAACGCCGCCTTTGCCTGGTCGGTACGATATTTCGTAATCGCCGCCTTGAGCGTTCCGAGTGCCAGGGTAGCGCATCGTGGGCGACTATTCACAACGTCTCGACCCAGCAGATCGATCATGTCGTTGAAATCCATGGCCTCGATCGCACTGAGCGGTCTCTCGGCAACCAGCTCCGTCAGGATGGAGGCTGCCGCCTGGCTGATCGTACACCCCTGCCCCTCGAATGTCACCCGTTCGATCGCGTCATGGGCCTGATCCACCTTCAGGTAGATCGTCACCACATCGCCACATCCAGGGTTTCCGCCCGGCATCGTGACATCGGCATCTTCAAGGGTGCCGCTATTCCGCGGGTTCTGATAGTGATCGAGCAGATATTCAATCGCTTCCTGCCGGTCCATAGTCTCCTCGTATATTCAAGCGGTAGAAGGCCGCTCACCAGCCTTCTACCGCCGAATACGTCTGGTAGCGATTAGCCCTGATAACTCTTTTCAATCGGGAGGCCAACCCCATTGCCCCATTCCGTCCAGCTTCCATCATAGTTGCGCACCTTGGGGAAGCCAAGCAGATACGTCAGGACGAACCAGCTATGGCTTGAACGTTCGCCAATACGGCAATAGGTGATCACATCCTTGTCGGCGGTGATCCCCTCGCCGGCATACAAAGCCGCCAGTTCATCGGCACTCTTGAAGGTACTGTCTTCGCGCACGGCCCGTGCCCACGGGATATTTGCCGCCGTCGGGATATGCCCGCCACGTAGTGTACCTTCCTGCGGATATTCGGCCATATGGGTGCGCTCGCCACTGAACTCCTGCGGGCTGCGCACATCCACCAGTGCCGTGCCGCCGGCTTTGATATGTGCCAGAACCTGATCGCGAAATGCGCGGATGGTTGTATCGTCACGCTCGGCGGCATGGTAGCTTGTCGCCGGGTAGCTCGGTATGTCGCGGCTCAGTTCGCGCCCTTCGGCGATCCACTTGGCACGCCCGCCATTGAGAATGCGCGCATCACGATGCCCGAACAGTTTGAACACCCATAACGCATACGTCGCCCACCAGTTGTTCTTATCGCCATAGAAAACAACTGTGGTGTCGTTGCTGATCCCCTTGGCTGCCAGCAACTGCTCGAATCGCTCACGATCGAGATAATCACGCACGACCGGATCATTCAGATCGGCAACCCAATCGATCTTCACTGCTCCGGGAATATGCCCCTGATCATACAGCAGAATATCTTCGTTGCTCTCGATCAGCCGTACATTCGGATCGGCAAGATGCGCCGCAACCCAATCTGTATCAACCAGCACTTCCGGATGTGCATACGCAGCCATGAGACACCTCCGCCTTATTGTGGAGTACTCCACGTAGAATTATCAACTATTATTCTACGGCAGACACATACGAGCGTCAACTTTCGAGCCGTACAAGCACATCCTCACCATCAACACGTACATCGAAAACCGATACCGGTTGGAATGCCGGCAGGGCAAGCGGCCGGCCACTACGCAGGTCGAAGCGCGAACCATGCAGCGGGCACTCGATCGTGCAGTCATCCGCATCGAGATACCCTTCCGACAGTTCGGCATATTCGTGTGAACAGATATTATCAATCGCGTAGTAGGTACCGCCAATCAGGCAGACGGCTACCTGACGGCCATTGATTTCGAACGCACGTACACCTTCGGCAGGGATATCGTGGATTGACGCGATACGCACAAAGTCGGACATGTGTGATGTTGCTCCTGATACAGAACCGAGAACCGAGCAAGCTATGCCTGGCTTGGCAGCGTACGCTTCGTCAGCAGGCTATTGGCCGGGATTCCGAGCGCCTCCATGAGTGCTTCCGGCTCATCCTCAAGCCACCCGCTCTCGGCATCGCGGCCGCTGGCAACCAGTACCGATGCGATCGGCGGCACAAAGACGATATCGACCGTACCTTCATCGGTAACCAGGCCAATTCGATCCAATTTGCCGGTACGCACCTTCACCCACAACCGCAGCGAAAAGATCCCGATCCGGGCGATGGTCGGCGCGGCATGTTCAAAAGTGGCATCGCTGGCCCACAGACACTGGCCGCTCAACGCACATAGTGCCGCCGCATCGATCCCGGGTGTGCGTTGCATAGCCGTCAGGATATGCTGCCCGGCGCGCGCAACAAGTTCAGGCGTCAGCGCGATCTGTCTGGATGTCATACGACGACCTCCTTCCGCCGGCAGTGCGGCTATCACCCATACGCATAAGAGCATCACAGTGCAGCGGCGTTGCCGCTGCACTGTGATGCCACACGAGAGAGAAGATTTCCTCACTCGAATCTAGCCGACCGAACCTTCCATTTCGAGCTGAATCAGGCGGTTCAGCTCAATGGCGTACTCCATCGGCAACTCACGAGTAAACGGTTCCATGAAGCCAAGCACAATCATCGAGAGCGCATCAGCTTCGGGCAACCCACGACTCATCAGATAGAAGAGCTGCTCTTCACCAATACGGCCAACTGTCGCCTCGTGCGCCAACGTCGTCTTGTCTTCTTCGATCTCGATATACGGAATTGTATCCGATGCCGAGCGATCGTCAAGGATCAGCGCATCACAGTTCACATTGATCTTCGAACCGGTCGCCCCCGGCGCCACTTTTGCCAGGCCACGATAGGTCGTCTTGCCGCCATCCTTGCTCACCGATTTGTTCGTGATCCTGCTGGTGGTATCGGACGCAATATGAACCATCTTTGCCCCCGCATCCTGATGCTGGCCGCGGCCGGCATAAGCGACCGAAAGCACCTCGCCGCGTGCGCCACGCCCCATCAGATAGACCGAAGGGTATTTCATCGTCAGCCGTGAACCGATGTTGCCGTCAACCCATTCCATGCTGGCTTCTTCATAGGCAACCGCCCGCTTGGTGACGAGGTTGAAGATATTGTTGGCCCAGTTCTGGATCGTCGTGTAGCGGCATTTGCCGCCCTTCTTGACGATGATCTCGACAACCGCCGAGTGGAGCGAATTGGTCGAATAGACGGGTGCGGTACATCCTTCGATATAGTGCACCGAGGCACCTTCTTCAACAATGATCAGGGTGCGCTCGAACTGGCCCATGTTCTCGGCGTTGATGCGGAAATAGGCCTGCAACGGGATATCGACATGCACTCCCTTCGGCACATACACAAACGAGCCGCCCGACCAGACGGCGGTATTGAGTGCGGCATATTTGTTGTCGGCCGAAGGGATGATGGTGCCGAAGTACTGCTTGAAGAGCTCGGGGTATTCTTTGAGGCCGGTATCGGTATCGAGGAAGATCACCCCACGCTTGGCCCATTCTTCGCGCAGCGAGTGATAGACCACTTCGGATTCATACTGTGCCCCTACCCCGGCAAGGAACTTACGCTCGGCCTCGGGAATACCAAGCCGCTCGAAGGTGTTCTTGATTTCGGCCGGAACCGCATCCCAATCGTTCTGTGGGCGATCACCGGCCCGCACGAAATAGTGGATGTCGTCGTAATTGAGCCCCGCCAGATCTGGGTTGGCCCACATGCCCTGCAGCGGCACCGGCTTCTTGTAGAAGATCTCGAGCGCCTGCAGGCGGCGGCGGAGCATCCACTCCGGTTCGTCCTTCATGCCGGAAAGCTCGCGCACTACCTGTTCCGTCAGGCCCTTGCCCGATTTGAAGACATAGTTTTCCTCATTGCGAAAACCGTACTTGGTGTAATCAAACTGCAGATTCACTGCTTCAGTCGTCATCGTCTTCTCTCCTTATTCGATATCCTCCGCCTCGACCGAGCCGACGCCGTACAGGCCGGCTTTGAGGGTCTTCAGCGACAGGAGCGCGCACTTGATTCGTACGGGATTTTTGTCGAGCGGGATGCCGATCAGATCGAGCAGATCCTGCTTGCTATAACGGCGGGCATCATCAACCGACATACCACGCAGTTCATCCGTCAGCAGCGAAGCCGAGGCCTGGCTGATGGCACAACCGCGGCCATGAAAGCGCACATCGGTAATAACCCCATCTTTGATATTCAGGTCGATCCGCACCCGATCACCACAGAGCGGGTTGTGCTCTTCGTGCGATACATCCGGTAGCTCAAGAGAACCGAAGTTGTGCGGATATTTCGCGTGTTCGAGAATAACTTCTCGATACATATCATCCACGAGTGTTTCCTTTGCGACGACACCCGATACCGGTCTAGGCAAACATGCGGCGGGCTTTTTCGAGTGCAACAACCAGGCGATCAATCTCTTCCCGAATAGTATACAGATAAAACGATGCTCGTGTGGTCGCCGGAATGTCGAATAGTGTATGGAGCGGTTGGCAGCAGTGATGCCCGGCACGTACGGCGATCCCTTCCGAATCGAGAATGGCGGCGACATCATGCGGATGCACCCCATCAAGCGTGAAGCTCAGGGTCGCCCCACGCTCTTCGGCGGTTGGCGGGCCATACAACCGCAGCCCCGGCACATGGCGCAGTTGATCAAGTGCATAACGTGCCAGGTCGGCCTCGTGTTCGTAGATGACATCCATACCGATTGACTCAAGGAAATCGATCGCCTCGCCGAGTGCGATAGCCTCGCCGATCGCCGGAGTGCCGGCTTCGAAGCGCGCCGGAATATCGGCATATGTCGAATGATC
>CALLZL010000680.1 GCA_937859575.1 uncultured Chloroflexota bacterium | reverse complement strand
CAGTTCGCGGCGAATAGCGCGATACGGCCCGAGATCGCTCAGGCGCAGCCCGTAGAGCAGGTGCAACAGCCGTGCGACCAGCCGATTGCCGAATGCCTGATGCGCCGGCATCGCCCCGCGCACCATCCCACCGCGCATGCGAGTACCAAGTACCAGATCGGCCTCGTTCTCGCGCAGTGGCCGCAGCAGCGTTGGCAACTCGTGTGGCAGAAAGCTACCATCACCATCCATGAACGCCAAGAGATCACCACTCGCGGCGGCTACTCCTGCGGCACAGGCGTAGCCATAGCCGCGTCGCGGCTCAGCGACGACAGTGGCGCCGGCGCGGCGTGCAACTGCAGCGGTGTCGTCGGTCGAGCCGTTATCGACAACGATCACCTCGTGGATATGCTCCAGCACGACTTCCGCCAGCAACGGACCCAGGCAGACGGCCTCATTGAGCGCCGGAATGATCAGCGAAACGCGCATCAGCGAACTGCTCCTGCAGAAATGCTCGTGTTTGTGGTGCCACATCGGCCGGCGCCTCCAGTAACTCGGCCTGTAATCGTGCGAGGTCGTTGGCGGTATCGACATCATACCAGGGCGAGAGGAGCGCAACCCGCAGGCGCATCTCTGCCGCCAGGGCGAGTGTGTCGGCAAGCACAGTCGGCGTGCTCATCGGAACCTCGTGCAGGAGTCGTGGTTGCGGTGCCCGCAGGCCGATCAGGTAGTAGCCGCCGTCGTCGCACGGCCCGAGTACCACATCGGCACCGCGTTGTAATTGGATGAACGCCTCGGCGATAGAGGCTGCCGGGAGAGTCGGGCTATCGCTGCTCATCACCACCGCAGCGGGTGCGCCAGCGCTGAGCGCATCGGTCAGCAGATTGTCGAGCCGCGCACCCAATGCCGCGCCGCGCTGCGCCACGCGATCCATGTCAGGCGCAAGCGCGGCGAAGTAACTGTCGGCATCATCGGGCAGGTACGCGATACAGCGGCGCACATGCGCGACGCTGCGCATTGTTGTAAGGATATCGCCAAGAAAGCAGGCATAGAGTGCCGCCGCGGTCTCGCCATCGAGCGGTGGGCAGAGGCGCGTCTTTGCACGGCCGGCGATCGGTTGTTTTGCGACGACAAAGAGAGTACTGTTCATCGGCTATGTGAGCAACAGGACAAGTTGTGCCAGTCGGTTACCACGCGCCGCAGCCGGCATCAGGCGGGGCCGCAGCAGCGCATCCAGCCCCAAGATACGCCCAGGTGCCAGGCCAAACATTAGGATTGCGAGCAGCACCATCTGCCCATACGCCCACTCCCACTCATATGGGCTCGGGATGTTTGCCAGGCCGATATAGAGTTGGGATGCGATGCCGATCGCCAGCAATCCGCCGAGCCGCGTAAATAGCCCCAGAAACATCGTCAGGAAGATCAGCACCTCTGCTCCCCAGATCAGGTAGCCGAACACGGCGATATTTGGCTTGACAATCCCATCTAGAAAGGCGGCGTTGAGTTGGGCAATCGGGCTGATATTCACACCAAACTGCTGACCGCCAATGTATTGAAGATCCGCAACCAGCACTTTCCGCTCCTGGGATGCGTAGACTGTTTCCAGCCCCATCCAATAACAGAGCCCGGTGCTGCCATTCGGGTCTGGCCGCCCTTCAGCATTCGCCACCGGGAAGGCAAAGTTATTCGCACAGCCAAAGCGCGGCGGCATCTTCCAGAGAAAACCGCTGAAGAAGATGTACGCCAGGCCTAACCGCGCGATGATGATCACCGCCTGCTGCAGCCGACGATCCCAACCGGGCGCGGTCGTTGGCACAGCAGTGGCGGCCGGCGTAGTGGATCGAGTGGATGATTCAGTCATAATATGTTCTCTTCAAATAAGCACCAGCCACCGTTTCCCCTCATCCCCCTGCCCCCTTCTCCCACTACGGGGAGAAGGGGGTAGAGCGCACATGGATGCGGAAGAAAGCCCCTCTCTCCTGGTGGGAGAGAGGTTGGGGTGAGGGGGTCGTGGGGGTTGCATGTATTTATTTAAAAGGTATTGGAGCTAATACGACATGCAACTTGCACCCTGCGAGAGAAACTCGACCGCCCTGGCACCGCCGACGATCGTCGTATTGGCAGTCAGACGCCCTTCATCCAGCCCACGACGCTTGAAACAAGGGGAACAGACCCAGATTTGGCCGCCATGTTCGGTGAAGCTTGCGATCAGATCGCGCAGTGGCTTGAACCCTTCTTCGTGGATATCATCTGCATATCCCTCTTGTGCCAGAAACACCGCTTCGGTACTCAGGAAGACAACCGTCTCGACGCCCGAGACGCCTCCAGCGTTCGCTACTACGAATCCGACGGTCGCTTTGTCGGTGTTATCCTTTGCGTGGGTGATACTGACCATAAGCTTTGCCATGTTATTGTTCCTTCTTTCGGATGATGTAGCAGAGCGGCTCGCCTTTCCGAAGCTCACCGCACTGCACCGAACTAGAGCGCTCCACGCCGGATATAGTAGCTGTTAAAGCCATCCCCTTTGAGGATATCCACCAACTCGTGACCAGTCATACGGCACCAGGCACCAAGATCCTCGCGCGCCGCCGGGTCGTCGGTCACCACTTTGAGTATCTGCCCGTGGGGGAGTGCGCGCACCTGGCGTGCCATCGGCAGCAACAGCTCAACGCAGCTCTCGCCAATTGCATCGAACACGGCGTCCGCTGCGATCAGGTCAGGAGTCGTCGCGGCGATCAGCGTGATCTGCGGTTTCATCGCCACACCTTCCACCACATCCGGCTCAAGGACACAGACACAGTGGTACGAGCCGACTTCGAAGGCGCGGTCGGTTGCAACAGTATTGGGGCGCATACAGTGCGCGCCCTGTCCCTCCATCGCGCGGTAGAGCGTGGGGGGCACGTACTGGCCATGTGATGGCAGCACTCGAGATTCGGGAATGGCTTGTTCCCACAACATATCGTGGGTCTGATCCATGAAGGTTGTGCAGTATGGCTCGCTTGCCAGGAAATCGCCTTTGCCACGGGTTGCCAGGCTCCCAAAATAGGATGCACATGGCGATCCGCCGGCGCAGATGAACTTCAGATGGCAGTCGTTGCACACCTCTTTCTGCTGCACAGATGCGCGGCGTACCTCCTGGAGCAGCGGCGAACGACGCCAGATCTGTTCAAGCGGCTGTTCGAGCACATTGCCACATTCCAATCCGGGTGCACCTGCCATCCAGACACATGGATAGACCTGGCCGTCGGAAAAGACCGCAAGGCTCTCCCACGCACATGAACACAGGTCGGTCTTGCGACCGCGTTTCCCGCGCACCCGCACCCGCAGGCTTGCGTCATTGTCGATGGTGACACCGAGTTCGTCGCCGATGGCGCGTAGTTCGCGCATCACGGCGCTGACGCGCTCGGGTGCGATCAGCAACTCGGGCTTGTGATCGAGCGCGCGGCCCCACTCCTGCAACCAGAGGATGTGATGCTGCTTGACGCCAAGCCGCGCAACGAGACGCGTCATGTCGGCCATGTGATCGACAGTATGGCCGCTCACTGCGGTACTGATCGTCACATCAAATCCGGCAGCGATTACATTTGGAAGATACCTGACCGTCTGCTCGAATGCCCCCGGGCCACGGATAGCATTGTGCAACTCGGCCGTCGGCCCGTCGATACTAATCTGAAACGCCAGCTTGCCGCGTCCCTTTACCTCCTGGAGCCGACGGACATTCTTTTCGGTCAGGAACATGCCGTTGGTAAGCAACACCAGGTCGGATTCAGTGGTGATATGGGCGATCAGTTCGCTGATGCCGCGGACCATAAAGGGCTCGCCGCCGGTCACATAGAAGCGCTGAACGCCAAGCGCACGCGCCTCATCAACGACACGTGTCAGTTCGGCGATATTCATCTCGCGTGGTGGCACATAGTCACCCGAGGAGACATAGCAATGGGCACAGCGTAGATTACAGTCATTGGTCACGAACAGATAGAGATCGGAGAGCCGACCGAGGTCGATCGCCTCAGCGCGCCCACGGTAGGTCGGTGCGAGCCGTGGCCGGTCGCTCACGAAGTCGACCGCATGCAGATCACGCAGGAACGTGAGCGTGTCGGCGGCCGCATGTTCGTGTGGAAGACCATGACGCCGCGAAAGCTCACCGGCTACTTCATCAACCGTGCGGCTGCCATCAGATAGACGCAACACCTCTGCACCGGCACGATTGACGCTCACCCAATGTGGCTTCTCGCCATCGATCGCGAGCGTCAGATCACCTCGCGAGCGGTAAGTAGCAATCGGAGCGTGGTAGACCGTATCATATACAGCAGTTGCTTTGTGGTTGGATATCACCGGGGAAGGCACGACAACGGCCTGTTCCGTCGTTGCATGCGAATGTCCATTCACTGGATGGTGGTCGATAGTCGGGTCTGGCACTGGTGTCGGCGTGACCGTATCAGCCAGATCGAGCAGCGGGAGTGGCCCATAGATCGGGTCAGCAATATCCGCTAATGAGGTAGCGGCAGGTTGTTGGTGATCGGCAAGCTTGCGGCGTGCCAGATCATCAACCGAGTGACGTTCCCAGTAGACGGTATGCTCGATCATCTCACGAATCGTCCAATCCTCATCCGGTACGCGTGTATCCACCGCTTCGTCGGGCAAGCCCACGAGTGCGGCGATCAGCTCGGTGCGGGCGCGAATCGTTTCGGCGAGCAGCCGATGCGCTTCGTTCTTCTGCATCAGTTTGAGGCCGTAGCGTGCACTGAAGAGTTGACCGACATGCATGCGCTCATGGTCGATATTGTGAGTCAGCAGATCACGCACCGTGCCGCCCATCGCGCATGGATGATCGGATGGTTCGTCCAGGTCTGCATCGGTGAGCGGCGCAAGCGCAACCAGTGTCTCGGCCAGCGAGACCTGCAGCATATGGATGAGCATGTTGACGTCGTTTGCCACGCCTCCCCCTTCCTAGAACAGCGGCATGCCGCAGACTGCTTTACCGATAAAATCGTAGAGGGCATCGGTCGTGGGTGCCATCACTGTTGCTGCACGCGCGTCGCGAAAATGGCGCTCGACGCCGACCTCTTTGCGGAAGGCAGCGCCACCGCAGACCCGCATCGCCAGGTCGGTCACCATAGTCGCGCTCTCACCCGCAGCGGCCTTCACCTCCAGCACCCGCAATAATGCCGTGTCGCGCCCCTGTTCGAGTGCATCAATAGTGTCATTCAGCAGCGCACGCACCATATCGGTCTGAATGCGCATACGCGCAATATATGCGCGCACCGTCGGCAGATCGGCGAGCGATTGCCCGAGATGTTTGAGATATGCCTCGCTCACATGGCGTGTGGCTTTGGTTGCGGCGGCCTCCATGGTGCCAAGCGAGGCAGCGGCGTTCATGAGTTGGAAGTATGGCAGAACCGTCTGCATCATGATGTCGAATCCACCCGCATCCGGCCCCAGCATCGCGGCTCTATCCACCAATACGCCGTCGGCGTGAACCGGGCTAGACGCATTGCCACGCAGTCCCATACCATCGAACGGTGCGGTCACATGCAGTCCGGTAGTCGCCGCCGGTACAAGCCAGATGGTACTGGGGCCATCGGCGGCGAGTGGGCGACTCGACCAGACGTAGCTATCGGCCTGCCCGGCGCTGGTTGCCCAACTCTTGTGTGCATCGAGCCGAACATGGCCGTTACTGGCGGTTGCGCTGCTCAGCGGTGCCCAGAAGTGGCCGCGCGATCCTGCTTCGGAAAAAGCCAGTGTACTGAGGTGACGACCACCAGCGATCGCCTCACGTATCGCGCGTGGGCCATATGCTTCGATCACCGCTGTGGCGGCATAGTGCATACATACCACCATAGCAGTTGAGGCGCATGAGCCGGCGAGCTGCGCGACAACATCCGCCGCCGCACGATGGGCAAGGCCCATGCCACCAACATCAGTTGCACTGATGAGCCCCAGGAGACCCGTGTCGCCGAGTGCCTGCAATGCGGCTCGTGGGAATACCGCCGCGTGATCGATCTCGTGGGCAGAAGGGGCAACAATCTCGGCGATGATCCGATCAAGCGCAGGTTGATACGCCATGGAGGATGTAGCGGCCGTGCTCATGGACGACTCCCTTCAGTTGGTGAAATTGTGGAGTGGAGCTACGGCTCAGAGTAACGCCCAATTGTTATCGCACCAGGATGAAAATCTTACGGCTTTGTAACACGATCATCAGGGCAGTGGCCGATGATGCCAGGATCGTCGATTTGTGAGGAATATTTACCGAAGGGCTGCAGAAAGAGTTTGGAACGTGATGTCAGTGATGGTGGATGCATGTTTAGGCCTGTGGATGGGCGCAGCATGCGATCAGTTGAACGACACCCCGGTTTGCAGGGCACGTAGCAGAATGGCGGCCAGGAAGCCGCAGGCTGCGATCATGATCAGCAGCCGGGCACGGGGCGGGTGATCGCGGCCATAGTAGTGGGCAGCGGGTAGCAGCAGGGCTGCGATCAGCCCGTAGATCAGGTGGAGTTCGAGTTGCGCCGGGCGGCGACCGGCGGTCAGCAGGGCAACACCGAGCAGAGCATTGGCGGCGACGAGCAGGGTGGTGATTGCCAGCAGGGCATCGGCAGCGCGTGGCGGCGGCCGGTTGCGTATGAGCAGAATCATTCCCCAGCCGATCAGCACTACCACCAGCAGCAGGATCGTCGTGAGCAGATTGGCGTGGAGCGCAGCAATTCGTTCCATAATATCGGTCGTTTCAGAGCGGCTCGACATGCAAGACACGGATGCTACGGATCGTCTTGACACTACAGAGCGGCGGTGCCCGGGTTTCGATCAGCATTTGCCAGCTATCGAGACTCGTCCAGCGCGGGCGGGTTTCCACAAACACCGTGATCTCCGTCGGGTAGCCAAGGCGTGCGTCATACTCGGCCTGTACCTGTGTAACGGCCTCGCATGCGCAGTGGCGCAGGCCGCAGTTGGGTGTTACTTCGCCATCACGAGCAATCACTTCAAAGAGCCCGCTGATTGAACGGGCCTGGTTGATACAGCTATCGCGCAGACCGCCGGTAATGCGGTCGCGGCGCACTACCACATCATAAAAACAGGTGTCGAAGGTGGCCACCAGGCGGTATGACGAAAACGAGTTGGCCTGCCAGCGGGCGCGTGCTTCAAGAAACGCCGGATCAGGCTCCCTTGCCACATTCCCCGCCGCCCTGCCAACCAGCAGGAACCCCAGCAGCAACAGCGCCGCACCGCCGACGGTACACAGCATCAGGGCAAACGGATGATGCATGGAGCGGATCGCACTGTGCATGTGTCTGGTGGCCTCCGGTTCGTGATCGGCCTATCTGCTGCCGACGCGCGAGGCCAGCAGCAGGATCGCCGCACCGCTCAGGCCGACACTCAGCAGGGCCGCCTGAAGCGTAAAGGCCTCGGCGATCCAGCCGGTGAGCGGTGGTGTCACGATAAAACAGAAGTAAGCTACCGCCATGATTGCCCCGGTGACGGCCCCGGTGCTGCCGGGCACAATCCGCGCTGCGGCGCTCAATACGGTCGGAATGACGCCCGCGACCCCCAGGCCGCACAGCGCGAAAGCGAGCGTCGCCAGCCAGACCTGCCCCGGCAGCATGAGCATGCCGCCTGCCACCACGACACACGCCCCTGAAATGAGCAGAGATGTGCGTACGCCGAAGCGCGCCATGAGTGGTGCATTCAGCAGCCGGGCAATAAACATCATGCCGTTGAACAGGGCGAAGGCGGCCCCGCCGATCAGCACATCAGCCCCGAGCTGGCGCAGGTAGATCACCGACCAACTGAGCGCGACACTCTCGCCGACCACGCCAAGCAACCCGATGATTGCCAGCAGCAGAATAGCCGGAATCGACAATAGCCGAAGCGCGGCCAACGGCGATGCCGACTCAGATGCCATGTCGTCGCCGGCCGAGGGTGGGTAGCGAGTCGGGAGCGTTACCAGCAGCACGGCAACGGCAAGGAACGCCAGTAGCCAGAGGATGTCGGTGTACCCCCAGCCACGATCAAGCAGCAGGCCGGCGAGCAGGGCGCCGACCACTGCGCCGCCGCTAAAACCGGCATGCATACCATTCATGACGGCTTTGCCGGTGGCGTGTTCCCAGTCGAGCGTGGCGCTGTTCATCACCATCTCGACGGCACCGAAGCCGGCACCCGCGATCAGGAGTGCCCCAACCAGCCCCCAGACATTCCCGGCCGCTGCAAGTGCGATCGACGAAAGCCCGAGCACCAGCAGACCGATGATCGCCAGCCGCTTTTTGCCCATGAAGCTGATAAGCATGCCGCCGCCGAGCAGAAAGCCGACCGACACCAGCGGTGATGCAAGCTGCGCGCTGCCGAGTGCCCCTTCGCTCAGACGCAGCGCCGTCATGATCTCGGCCCAGAGCACCCCCTGAGCGCCGATGGTGATGCCAAACAGTACGAAATAACCGATCAGGAGTGTAATAACGATCCGCGGCCGCCATGCCGGCGCCGGGCGTGATGAGGCAACATCAGTCAACGAGCCGTCCAACAAGTTGCTCCTTATATCGAAGAGAACTCAACCGGATCCTGGAACACCCCTATAGCGAAGTGCAGAAATATTGAAGCATCCGCATCCTGGGAGCGCGGGCGTCCCGCCCGCATGCGCGCAAGATGCGCACGGTCCCAATGATCAACCATTCTGCACCTAGCTATAGAGTATTCCTTTCTGTGCGGCGCGCCGCACCAGCAAAAGGATCTTCGGAGCCTATGGCCCCCGCAACCCTCGCCAGGGTAATACTCTACCGACATTCTAGCGCCAATACCTTTCAAATAAGCACCAGCCACCGTTTCCCCTCATCCCCCTGCCCCGTAGTGGGAGAAGGGGGTAGAGCGCACATGGATGCGGAAGAAAGCCCCTCTCTCCTGGTGGGAGAGAGGTTGGGGTGAGGGGGTCGTGGGGGTTGCATGTATTTATTTGAAAGGTATTGGTTCTAGAGCGAGGTGCAGAACTTCACTCTCACAAGATAGTACCACACCCCGGCGCATTTGCCGTTGTGTGGTACGAACGTCAGATATCAACAGCTACCCCCAGCTGTGTCGCCCGATCCACCAGCTGCCGCCAGGTTATCTCATCGAGCGTGATCCCCTCGGCGCGGCGGATCGCGGCACTGCGCTGTTCCGGTTCCCCTGGCAGCAACACTTCGCTGAATCCGGCCGCCGGTGAGGTTGTCGCGGCCCGGGTGCAGAGTTCGGCCGCTTCGGCAAGAAACTCTTCGGCCGGGCGAAAGGCACCCGGTGCAATACCAATGAATAGAATACCATTGCCGCGCACAAACGTCTCACCGGCAACGTCGGTCAGCAGGCCACCAAGAAACTCGGCCAGCAGTGCCAGCGCATACCCCTTGTGGCCGGCCGCCGGCAGAATAAAACCGCCGCGATAGAAATCGGCCGGGTCGGTGCTTGGCTGCCCGGCGGCATCAAGGATCCAACCGGCTGGGATGGCCTCGCCACGGTTGCGGGCGATCCGCAGTTTGCCCTCGGCCACCGCACTGGTGGCGAAATCGATCACCACCGGTGGCCGCCCGGCAACCGGCACGGCGGCCGCAATCGGGTTGGGGCCGAGCAATCGCCCGGCACCGCCATGGGGTGCCACCGCGCCACCCGGGCGGCCGGTATTGCAGAATGCCAGTGCGATCACGCCGGCATCGGCCGCGATCTGCACCCATTCGCCCATGCGGCCGGCATGGTTGCAGTGGCGTATTGCCGTAGCTGCCAGCCCGTGTGCTCCGGCCTTGGCAATCGTCACATCGATCGCATAACGCGCCGCCACCTGCCCGAAGCCACGCTGTGCTTCCACCATGGTCACGACTGCCGTTTCGTGGGCGATCTGCGGTGTTGCCGCCGGGTTGGTTTCACCGGCAGCAATACTATCGAGATACTGTGCCACACGCACGATGCCA
>CALLZL010000679.1 GCA_937859575.1 uncultured Chloroflexota bacterium | reverse complement strand
CCGCAGGTCCGCCCGACGGGGGTGCGGGGGCGGAGCCGCCCGCAAGAATCGTCATACCCACTCCGCCGAGCGATCGGTCGCCGCCGGGCGGCTCAGGATGACAGGGCGAGAGCCGGTCGGGGGTGCGGGGGCGGAGCCGCCCGCGAGAATCGTCATTCCCCATTCTCAGAGAGATCCTTCGCCGCATCCGCCGCTGCGAGTTCGTACAGCACATCGGGGCATCGTTCCTCATTATCGTGGCCGTCGCTGTATGCGATCGCCGTAAAGCCGAACCGTTCATAGAAACGGCGTGCCCCGCTGTTGGGCTGAAATGTATACAGGCGTACCGGTCGGGGTAGGTCAGTGAGTGCGTGGCGCAACAGCAGGCTGCCGATCCCTTGATCGACCGCACCAGGGCGGATGTAGAGTTGATCGATCCAGCCGAACCCGTCGTGCCGCGATGTTGCGATAAACCCCAGGATCATGCCATGCAGGTCGGCAACCACGACATGGCTGCCGGGTATGAGTATTTCGGCAATCCATTGACGCACATCCTCATCGGGATGCGCAAGTGGTGCGTAGGGCAGGTATGCCTTGCGCGATGTGATGTAGAGCTCGGCAAGTGCGGCGGCATCAACCGCACCAGCCGGACGCAGTGAGATGGTGCTTGTCATGTGGTCTGTATTGCTATTTCGGCGATTGGCAGCAGGAACAGAACACTGGTTCCGCTGCCTGGTGTGCTTTCGATCCAGATCCGGCCGCCATGCGCCGCGATAATGCCGTGTGCAATCGCCAGGCCCAGCCCGGCACCGCCGGTGCTCCGCGAACGCGATTTCTCACTGCGGTAGAAGCGTTCAAAAATATACGGCAGATCGGCGGCGGCGATCCCTTCGCCGGTATCGCATACCTCGAAACGCAGCATGGCTGAGTCGGCCGGGTCGGCCGGCAGGGCATGGATGGTGATCTGCCCGCCGGGTGGTGTATGCCGGATCGCATTCGAAACCAGGTTGGCCAGCACGCGTTCGATCAGGTGCGGTGCTACCAGCAGTGGCGGCAGGCCGGCGGCGACACTGCCGTGGAGTGTGATGCCCTGTGCGGCGGCTTGTGGCCGCAACCCTTCGATTGCATCGCTCACAAGGTCGATCGCCGCAACCCGCTCGATGGCCAGATGGAGCGCGCCGGCATCGATCTGCGATAGTTCGAACAGGTCGTCGATCAGGTTGCTCAGCTGCTTGATCTGCCCACGCATGGTTGCCAGATAGCGCGTCGTCGTCGCCGGGTCATCAACCATGCCGTCGGCAAGTGCTTCGAGCATAACGCTCAGCGAGGCCAGTGGCGTGCGCAGGTCGTGCGACACAGCCCCGATCAGGTCGCGTCGGGCGACTTCTTGCCGGGTACGCTCAGTGTCGGCCTGTGCCAGCCGCTCGGCCATGCGATTAAATTCATGTGCCAGGTCGGTCAGTTCGTCACTGCCGCGTGTCGCCACCCGTACACTCAGGTCGCCGGCGGCAATGCGGCGTGCCCCGTCGTTGATCACCGCAACCCGCCCGGCGATCAAGAGCGCCAGTGCAACGCCAAGTGCCAGCGATGCCACCCCGGCAAACAGCAAGAGGGTTACCAGGATCGGCAGATCGCGCTCCGAGATGAACATCAGCCGGGCCGTGAGGAAGATATTGAAGAGCGCCAGGCCGACGCCGATCGCATAGGTGAGTGTCATCTGGAGCCAGGGCCGGCCACGGCCGCTCCGTAGCCAGGCAACCGCCACGCCGCCGAGTGCCAGCGAGATCAGTGCCACACTGAGGATATAGCTCCATAAGCCGCTACCGCCGGCATCGCTGCTGCCGCGCCAGCCGATCGCAATCAGCAGCGCCAATGCCGTCAGAAACAGCCCGCCCAATAGCAGTGCGGCCGATCGCTGCTGCGCCGGCATTACAGGCGCTCCAGGCGATACCCGACACCCCAGACGGTCTGGAGCAGGCTCGGGTTGGCCGGATCTGCCTCGATCTTTTCGCGCAGGCGTCGGATATGGACCGTGACAGTGCTCATGTCGCTTGCGAAGGTGTACCCCCATACCTGGTCGAGCAGCTGCTCGCGGGTGAAGACTTGCCCCGGGTGTTGCATCAGAAACGCCAGCAGATCGAACTCACGAACGGTCAGGCTGATCGGTTTGCCATCCAGTGTGACACTGCGCCCGGCTGTGTCGAGGCGTAATGGGCCGGCCGCCAGTACGGCCGGTTCGGCAGAGGCCGGCGTGGTGCCGGCCGCCATACGGCGCAGTACCGCCCTGACACGTGCCACAAGCTCGCATGGGCTGAAGGGTTTGGTGACATAATCATCGGCACCGAGTTCGAGCCCTACGACGCGATCGGTCTCTTCGCCACGCGCCGTGAGCATGATGATCGGCACATGGCCGCTGCTGCGTAGCCTGCGCGTGACATCCAGCCCCGACATCCCGGGCAGCATGAGGTCGAGCACCACCAGCTGCGGCTGGTGTTCGGCAACTGCCGCCAGCGCTGCCGGCCCATCGCTTGCAGATCGGAAGAGCACACGACTGAACTCCAGTCAC
>CALLZL010000678.1 GCA_937859575.1 uncultured Chloroflexota bacterium | reverse complement strand
GCCGGCCAGATCGGCCGCATACGGCCCATGGCGATGTTCGGCACCAAGTGCGGCACTAATAGTGGCCGCTGCAGTGGCCGTTGGAACATCCGGATCAAGCGCCAGGCGGAGTGGTACCAGTGCCTGAAAGAGGGTGTCGAGGCCGGCGATCTGGCGGATCAGGGCGTCGTCACACCAGCCGACATCATGCGGCTCAAAATCACTGAACCGGGCCAACTGTATCAGGAAGGCAAGGTGCAATGCATCACCAGGTGCCGGTAACCCGAGTGTATGCTGGAGAAGGCTCGCGGTGGCGGGTGCCGCCGCTGCAAAATCAGCCGGCTGCGGCCGGCCGCGCGCCGGGGTCGCAAATGGCAGCACCAGTGGTTGAAGCGCGCTGAATTGCGTCACTCGATACGGCTCGTTACGGGCGACCTGACGTGCGAGTTGTTCGATGCGATGGGCAAGCTCCTGGTCGGGCGCGAGCAACCGCATGCCGGCATGCATTCCCTGCCGCAGCAGATCAGCCGGTGCCAGTTCGCGCCCATCAGGCGCAGCAAACCGGCGCAGCAACAGATCACGGCTGGTTGTCGCGACGATCAAACCGGTATCGCCGGCGGCCACAATCGTACCGGGGGTGGTCGTTGAGTGCTGTTCGATGATCTCGGTATCGAGTACGGCAATGAAGCCGGCCGGTGTCGCAAGCCGTAGCGTACCGAGCGGATTAGCATACGAGCCAAAGGTTACTGCCCGTACCATGCGGGCGATGTCCTCGGCCGGAGTATGCCAGTCGATGATCCCGGCATTCGGCAGGCGGCGGGTGCGGGCGAAATAGCTGCGCCGACTGAGATCCTGCGGTCGGCGTATTTCACTGCCGGTTTCAAGCTCGGCCAGCAAGGTTGCAAAACATCGAACGGCGGCATCGTAGCACTTCAGATTGAGACTGAGTGCCGTTTCATCCGGCTCGATGGCAAACAACTCCTGCTGCAGGATGTCGCCGGCATCGACCATGTCGGCCATCAGATGCCATGTAATGCCATGCTGCGGTTCGCCATGCAGTATCGCCCAGCTGGTTGCATGCACACCGGCATACTGCGGCAGTGGCGCATCGTGGTAGTTGATCGCATGCAGGCGCGGCATGCGCAGCACAGCCGCTGGAATGAGCTGATAGTTGACGATACTGAAGAGCAGATCGAAGGCAAGCCCACCCAGTAACTCGGCCAGATCGGCAGGTGGATGATAGGTGGCGATACCGCGCCCGGCGGCATGGCGGCGCAGCGTATCATCGGGCGAGATCACCGCGGCAACGGTATGGCCGCGCTGTTGCAGAATCTCGCTACAACGTGCCGGCAGCGTGCCCTCGCCGAGCAGAACGCAAGAAAAAACAGTGTTCATTTATCGTCGTCAAAGCGGTCGAAGAACTTATGCAGTTCACGCGGGCGGTTGGGTGCGAGTTCGGCAATACGGTCGTTCGCTTCACGCAGGCGCTGGTTCAGCACATTGATCAATTTAAGCGAGAGATCAGGATACTGGCGCATCAGTGCGACGAGCGGCTCGCGGCGCAAGCGTAGCACAAGTGTATCTTGCAGTGTAATGGCTGATGTGGTGCGCGGGCTGTCGTCGAACAGACCAAGCTCGCCGAAATATGAGTGTGCTCCAACGGTCGCGAGGCGGGCGAATGAGCCTTTGCGACGTTCTTGTTCGATCGCCACTCGCCCACTGACGACCACATAGAGTGCGCCGCCCGGATCACCCTGATTAAAGACACGCCGTTCGTTTTCGAGCAGTTGTTCTTCGCAGACACCCGCAAGGATCTTGAGTTGATCGATCGTCATAGCCTGGAAGAAGGGAACTTCCTTGAGGAAGATGATTCGTTCGACGATTGAGAGCATACCTTCCTCCGTTGCTAGTGTTTCGGCTGCTGGTGCCTGGCGTTCGAGCATGCGGCGGGCGGCGCGGGCAGCACTGCGAACCTCTTCGGCCGGGTCGGTTGCGGCAGCCTCCAGGAGGTTCTCGATCGCCGCCCTAATATGATCGGGGGGGCTCGCGCCGGCCACTGCA
>CALLZL010000677.1 GCA_937859575.1 uncultured Chloroflexota bacterium | reverse complement strand
CCTGGAGTGCGCGTGTCGGGCTGCCGCCTTGATCATCGATCAGCAGGCGCACACTGCGCAACCCGAGCAGCGGGCTGTCGGAGAGCTTCGGGCCGCCCCAGTAGTGGGTCAGTGCTTCTTTGACAAGCTGTGGAAATTCGGGCAGCAGAGCGACTTCGGAATCGAGCTCTTCGAGGGATGCGGGGGTCGCCTGTTCGAGGCGGGTGTTCAGTTCCTGGAGCGATTTCATTTCGGGCCCCATGGTGCGCAGAGCGCCGAAGATCTGCTGCTGGATCTGAACCGTTTCGAGCGCCAGCTCCATGCGGTGGGCCAGGGCACCGATCAGGCGGCGGGTATCATCGCTCAGCGCCGTGTATGGGTAGGCAATGCCAAGCGCCCCGAGTAGCTTGCCCTCGGGATCGCGCAACGGCAACACGGCGAAGTCATCAAAACGAATGAAGGCATCTTGCGGTGGTGTGCCGCCGCGCTCGAACTCAGCAGTGGCCTCAAGCTGGTGGATCAGATCGGTCAGGGCATGTTCTGCGATAAAACGTTTGACAACTCGCCGGGCACCGACACTGGTTTTAATGGTATAACCACCGCTTTCATCGGGTGCCGCAACGAATCCGGTTGTAACCCGTAATGCACCACAGATCACCACCAGGGTATTCTCAAGCAGGCTACGCATATCGGCCTGGGTGAAGGTATTGCGCGGCAATGCACGCAGATAATCGATCTCGGCGTGATCCTGGGTATACACCAGTGCATCGATATATGGTTTGATACGGCTGACGAACAACGGCATCAGCACCGTCATGATCATGATGCCGAAGGTCAGCAGGATCTCGTTGGGCAGGCCGATCGAGCGTGCCAGTACCGGGGTTGCGCGCAGAAAAAGGATGGTCGTGACGCCGACGAACGGCCCATACAGGCACCAGCGGATAAAATCCTGCTTGATCAGCCGGTCGGGCAGCGGCATCCCCTGGAACGCAATACTATAGACCATGACGGTAGTCATGGCGAGCGCAAGGCTATTGCCGATAGCCGCGAGGAACAGGATCAGCTCGGTTGAGAAGAGCGCCTGCGGCCCGGGAATGACCAGATAGGGATAGACGGCAAATGCCGGGCCGAGGTAGGTGGCGGCCAGATACGAGAGGCGGCGACGCAGGGTCGGCGTGAGCGCAATGCGCCGCACATGGACGACAACCAGCAACCCACCCAGGCTGATGACGGCGAAATAGAGCGAGAAGATCCAGAAGAGCGGCCCGGCGGCGTACTGCGTGATCAGCTCCTGGGTACCGGCGTTGTGCAACAGCAGGTCGGTGCTGATCACCAGTGCGAAACAGATGGCACTGAGCGTGTAGCCAAGGATGAGCAGCCAGCGCCGCCGTGGATCATGCCGCCCACTGTAGCGCAGTAATGCATCGGTCAGATGGATATAGCCGGCAGGAATGCAGACAATGCCGAGCCATTGGGCGCGCAGCAAGAACTGGATCGTCGTGGCACGCTGTGCAACACTGATCAGCACATCACCGCCGAAGACGACGACGATCCCGAAGAGCAAGACACACAGGGCGCGGGCGATTGAGGATCGCCAGTTCTGCAGCGCGATATAGGCCAGCAGTGCAAACGCGACAATCAGCACCGTCGCAAGTAGCAGATCGTTGAGTGAATAGAGGATCTGTGTCAGCAGCGCAACCTCCCCCCGCGAGGCAGAGCTGAGGAACCGTACATGTGGCGCATTATAGCACAGGCCTATGTATCATTTGTGCCGCCAAGTCGGGCGAGCTCGGCTGCCATGCGCAGGCCGGCGATCTGCCCGGCGGCGGCCGGCGTCGTCAGGTTATAGTTGACGATCAGGCGCTGCAGATCGTTGAGCATGCGGCGGTATTCTTCCCGTAGCGCCGCACGGCCGGCCGGGTTGGCATACGGCCAGCGCTGATTGGCCCGCTGCAACCAGCTTTCGAGCCTGGTGCGCTCGGCATCGATTTCGGCACGTGCCTCGATCCATGGTGGTGCAAAGTCGTTAGCCTTCAACAGGCGGTATGCGGCGCGCAGATCCTCTGGTACCAGGGCGTCTTCGTCGTTTTGCTGCGGCTTCCCACTTCCCGGCAGGTTGCGGAAAGCGCCGGCAGCGGCGGCATCGGCTATCCGCCGATCGATCAGGCTCTCGTAGTTGAATTGGGTTAGCGGGGTTCGTTGCGGCGTTTCATCATTCGGCCCGCGATCATCCGGTTTGATATCCGACATCTGCGTTCCTTTCAAAATGGTTCGATTGGTGGTTTACGCAATGCCATTGCTTCGAGCCAGATCCCTAGTGTGATACTGGCGACATACGCGCCCATGGCGAGTACCGTGATCCGGCCTGCCCGACCACGCCGCCAGAGCGCCCCACACGCAAACGCAGCCGCCACGGCAACCACCCATGCCGAGAACATGAGCCAGCGAGTGGTGATCGATGATAGTGTGATGAAGGGTAAGATCGCCTGTGAAAGGCTCGATAATACCGTCGCGAGTATCAGTGGCAGCAGGATACTGCGGGGCAGGCGGCGAGCGGCGAGATAGGCACCCGGAATCGCGAGTAAGACCGGGAAGAAACCGAAATGGGTGATCAGGCCACCTTCCCAGATCACGCGCAGGCTGGTTTCGGGCGGAATCGGGTTGCGCCCGGTGACCTCGTTCATGCCGACACTGGCAATCCCCAGCAACTGGTTGACAAACTGGCCCAGATAGAAGCTATAGAAGCAGGCGAAGACAAACGTACCGGCGGCCAGGCCGGCGGTTGCCAGATCACGCACGGCGCGCCGCTCGTCGGGGGTACCGGCATGCCCCCCGAGGAGCGGGGGGATCAGCAGACCAAAGACCGCCCTGTTGGTGAAGGTGCCGATATGCCCCCTGCCCACCCGAACAAACAACATGGC
>CALLZL010000676.1 GCA_937859575.1 uncultured Chloroflexota bacterium | reverse complement strand
CGTGGTGTGATCACCGCTTCGGCGGGCAACCATGCGCAGGGGGTGGCCTTCTCGGGGCAGAAACTCGGGGTACCGACGGTGATCGTCATGCCGGCGACAACCCCTTCGATCAAGGTGCAGGCATGCCGCGAGCGTGGTGCCGAAATCATCCTGCATGGCGACAGCTATAGCGATGCCGAGGCGCATGCGCTTGCGTTGCAGCGCGAACGTGAACTGACCTTTGTGCATCCATATGACGATCCGCTCGTGATTGCCGGACAGGGGACGATCGGCCTGGAGCTTTCGCGCCAGATGCGTACCGCCCAGTATCATGTCTTCGTGCCGATCGGTGGCGGTGGCCTGATCGCCGGGATCGCCGTCTTCCTCAAGAGTATCTCGCCCGGCATCCGGATCATTGGTGTCGAGCCGGACGATTCGGATGCCATGTATCGCAGTATTCAGGCCGGCGAGCGTGTGACCCTGGCGCAGGTCGGCATTTTTGTAGATGGAGTGGCAGTGCGGCGGGTCGGGGCGCATACCTTTCCACTGACACAGCAGTATGTCGATGACTACATCCAGGTCAGCACCGATGATGTGTGTGCCGCGATCAAAGATGTATTTGAAGACACACGGGCGATCATGGAGCCGGCCGGAGCATTGGCGGTGGCAGGTATGAAGCGCTATGCCGCCGAACATCAACTGCAGCACGCAACCCTGGTAGCGCTCACATGCGGTGCCAATATGAACTTCGACCGGTTGCGTCATGTTGCGGAACGGGCGGCAATCGGCGAACAGCAGGAAGCGCTGCTGGCGGTGACCATTCCCGAGCGCCCCGGTTCGTTCAAGGCCTTCTGCCGGGCGGTCGGGCGGCATAACATCACCGAGTTCAACTATCGTTATGCGCCACGCGCCGATGCCGTGATCTTCGTTGGAGTGCAGCTCGATCATGCCGAACAGCGCCATGATCTGATCGCACAGCTTGGGCAGCATGGCTATACAACGCTCGATCTGACCCACAACGAGCTTGCAGTGGTGCATCTGCGGCACATGGTTGGCGGGCGCGCCCCCGAAATCGGCAACGAACGCCTCTTCGCATTTGAGTTCCCCGAGCGCCCGGGCGCGCTGTTGCAGTTCCTCGAAACCATGGACGAAGCCTGGAACATCAGCCTGTTCCACTATCGCAACCATGGCAGCGCACATGGCCGTGTGCTGGCCGGTATCCAGGTGCCGGATGCCGATCTCATCCGCTTCGCAACGACCCTGCAGACCCTCGGCTACCGCTATGCCGACGAAAGCGACAACCCGGTGTATCGCTCATTCTTGAAGTGATCCATGTGTGCCGAGCCAGACGCTTCTCAGTCTGCCGGATCGTGGGCCGGCCCCAACACAACCGTGCATGTGTCGAGCCATGCGAGGATGGCGGCTACTTGCCCGATGCGGAATTCAATCACCAGCCGATCGAGCTTCGCATCGGCGGCGATTGTGCCGAGCTGTTGCTGAAAGTCGTGCAGCCATATGCGGCACGTTGCGATCTGGCGGGCGATCAGGGTTGCCGCCGAATCACCCGTTTCGCGTTGGGCAAAATAGAGCTTGGCCATGAACTCCTGGCGAAATGCACGCCCGTGTTCGACCGGTACCACCAGCCAGTGCTGAAAGGTTGCCATGCCATGCGGCGTCAGCTGTAACATCCGCCGTGGCGGACGCCGCCCCTGATCGACGGTACTGCTGGCCAGCAATCCCTCGGCCTCCAGGCGTTCGAGCAACATGTATGTCTGCCGCTGCTTCAGCCGCCAGACCATATGCAGCATGGCCGTCTGTTCGAGGCGCTGATGCACCTGATACGGATACGACGCACCATCGCGCAGGAAACCGAGCAGGGCATACTCCATGCTCAGCGGCAGTTTCACCATCGGGCTCATTGGTACCTCCGTTGACAGCAGGTAGCCACGCTGCCATAATACCAGCGTACGTTACTACTGATTAAATCAGTATTGTCAAATTCAATAACGGCGACGGAGGGATTGGGATGCCGTGCAGACTGCTGGCTTGCATGCTGGTGGGCTTTGTGTTACTGGTGAGCTGTGGCCAATCGCCCGGGGTGCCGGCCGAGGTCGTACCGCTGCCAAGTGCGCTACCGATGGTTCCGGTAGCCGAAGAACCTATTAGTGGTGTTGTCACAGTGTTTGCCGCCGCATCGCTTGCCGATGCCTTCGAAGAGCTTGCAGTCGCTTTCACGGCCCGTTATCCGGCGGCCACGGTCAGCTACAATTTTGCCGGTTCGCAGCAACTGGCGGCACAGATCAACGAGGGTGCGCCTGCCGATGTCTTTGCTTCGGCCAATCAGGCACAGATGCAGGTGGCTATTGCCGGTGGGCGGGTGCAGGGCGGCAGCGAGCAGACATTTGTGCGCAACCGGTTGGTCGTGATCACCCCCCGCGACAACCCGGCCGGGATCACGAGCCTGCCGGATCTCGCACGACCAGGGCTGCGCCTGATACTGGCTGATGCAGCGGTGCCGGTTGGCCGCTACAGCCTTGATTTCCTGGCTCATGCATCAAGCTTACCGGAATACACAACCAGCTACAGCGCAACTGTGCTGGCAAATGTGGTAAGCTTCGAAGAGAGTGTACGGGCTGTGCTGACCAAAGTGGTGCTTGGTGAAGCGGATGCCGGGATCGTCTATACCACCGATGCGGCACTAGATGCCGATAGGTTGCAGCAGATCGAGATCCCCGATACCCTCAATACCATTGCGAGTTACCCGATCGCACTACTAGTCGACAGTGGGCAGCCACGCCTGGCACGGGCATTTATCGACTTCGTACTGGCGGATGAGGGTCAACGGATCCTGGGGCGCTACGGATTTCTAGCGCCGCTTGACAGCCAGGTGAAGCATGAGTGATCGGGCTTCTGGTTGGCGGCAATGGAAACAAGACAAGCAGCGGTTCCGGCCTGATCTGATCGGGCCGGCGGCATTACCACTGCTCCTGTTCCTGCTCATCCCGCTGATGGCTTTGGTGCTCCGGCTGGAATGGGGTGGTGTCTGGAGTACGCTGACCAACCCGGTTGTCGGCCAGGCTATCAGCCTGAGCATGGTCACCACCCTATGCGCTACGGGGCTATCGATCCTGTTTGGTACGCCACTGGCCTATGGATTGGCGCGGCGACGCTTTCGGGGGCGCACCATGATCGATACGTTGATCGATCTACCGATGGTACTGCCGCCGGCGGTAGCCGGGATCGCGCTCTTAATGGCCTTTGGCCGGCGTGGCCTGCTTGGTGCGCCACTGGCGGAGCTCGGCATCACCATCTCGTTCACACAGGTTGCGGTTGTATTGGCGCAATGTTTCGTTGCCGCCCCCTACTTCGTCAAAGCCGCCACGGCCGGTTTTGTCGGCGTCGAACGTGAACTGGAAGCAGCGGCCGCGATCGACGGTGCCAGCCCGCAGCAGATCTTTCGCCTGATCACTGTGCCGTTGGCCTGGCCGGTACTGTTGAGCGGTGTGGTGATGACATGGGCGCGGGCGCTGGGGGAATTTGGTGCAACGATCATCTTTGCCGGCAATCTGCCCGGCCGCACGCAGACCATGCCGCTAGCGATCTATCTGGGATTCGAGCGAGATCTCAACCTGGCACTCATACTGTCGTTGATCCTGCTGGCGATCTCGTTTGTCGTGTTAGCAGTGGTAAAGGGTGCCCTCAGGCAGCGGATCGGGGTGCAATAGCCGACGATGCGTATCCATCTGCTGGGATCATGCCAGGTTCTGCGGCACGATCAGCCGCTCGTCGTACGGCGACGCCGGGTACGTGCGTTGCTGTATCGGCTGGCTGCGCAGCCTGATCCCGTGCCGCGTTCGATCCTGGCATTCCTCTTCTGGCCCGACGAACCGGATGTCGTTGCCCGGCGGCAGCTGACGCGCCTGCTTTCGAGCCTGCGTGCCGAATTGCCCGATCCACAGTGCCTGCTGGTCGATGAAGACATGGTGATGCTGGATCCAGCCCGTGTGCAGGTTGATACGCGGCAGTTTCTGGGGTATGCCGCGCAGACCGAGACGACGGCGCTTATGGCGGCAGCGGCGCTCTACCATGGCCCATTTATGGCCGGCTTCAGCCTGGCGGAAGCGCCGGAATACGAGGCATGGCAGGCCGATACGGCGCAGCAGATGCAGGAAACATACCTGGCGCTGCTTGAGCAACTGACCGAGCGCATGGCGGCAGCCGGTGATCCGGCGGCAGCGATTCGCTATGCACAGCAGTCGTTGGCGATCGATGAGTTGGCCGAGCCCATGCATCGGCGGTTGATTGCACTGTATATCGCGGCCGGCGACCGGGTGGCGGCACAGCGGCAGCTCGATACATGTTCCCTGATCCTTGAGCGGGAACTAGGGGTTGGCCCGCTCCCCGAGACACGTGCTGCACTCCAGGTACAGGTTGCTCTACCCCGGCCGATCATGCCGGTCTGGCCGTCGCTTGATCTCCCGCTGATCGGGCGCGACGACGCACTGGCGCAGCTTCAGGCGGCGTATCACGAACTGGCCGGCCGGCATGGCCAGTATGGTGGGGTTATTCTGCTGTATGGCGAGCAGGGGATCGGCAAATCACGCCTGCTGCGCGAGTTTATTGCCCGCCAGTCGGGGGTGATCTGTGCCGGCGCTTGCCATGCCGATGGTCATGGCATGCCGTACTATCCGTTGATTGCCGCACTGCGCCCGACGCTGGCCAACGAACGCCTGTGGCGTCTGGTTGCCGCCCACTGGCGCAGTGAGCTGATGCGCCTGCTACCCGATCTGCGGCAGATCTTCCCCGATCTACCGGCACCACCGCTCGGCAGCGAATCACCCCTGGCGCAGCAGCAGCTCTATACCGCCCTGACACAGGCACTCTGTGCATTTGCCGGCCGGCATGCGACCCTGCTCTGCCTTGATGATCTGCATCTGGCCGATGCGGCAACGATCGGCTGGCTTCGTTCGCTTGCCGATGGCCAGCATGATCGGCCACTGGTGGTTGTGGCGACTCTGACGGGGCCGACTCCGGCGATCGATAGTTTGCGTGCGCTGCTTGTGCGTAGCGGGCGGCTGGCCGAGATCTCGCTCGACCGGCTCACACTCGTGGCGACGCGCCAGGTGTTAGCCCAGCTGCCACGGCAACTGGCACCCGATCTGGCGCAACGTATCCATCAGATCACGGCCGGCAATCCACTCTTCTTGCTTGAGATGATCCGCGAGCTCCAGCAGCGCAGCCAGCTGGCGCATCCGCCTGCCGATCTGCCGCTGCCCTCCACAGTACGCGATCTCATGCTGACACGCATCAGAAGCCTTGGCCCGATGGCGCGCCAGGTGCTTGAAGCAGTGGCGGTTCTCGATCCGCACCTCCCCACGGCGGTGCTGCAGCGTACGGCTGCCCGTACCACCGCCGAGACGATTGATGCCCTTGATGAACTTGTGGCGCAGCAGCTGTTGCAGATCGGCTCGGAAGCCCGCACGGCAGTGCCGGCATTCTCGCATGCCCTGCTGCGCATGACGGTGCTCCACACCCTGAGCCCCTGGCGACGCATATTGCTCCATCGCCGGGCTGCCGAGGCGCTGGCACAGCTGCAGCCGACACACTATGCTGCTCGGGCGCACCACGCAGCGGCGGCCGAGATGTGGGATGCTGCGATTACGGCGTTTTGCCGGGCCGCCGAGCAGGCATGCGACATGTATGCGTTTGCGGTAGCCCTGACCCACCTGGATGCGGCATGGTCGCTGGTGCCATATGCTACACAACCAGAAGCTACCCGGCTCGGATTATTACGGCGGCGGCTGGCGTTGCACCGGATGCTGGTGCAACTGCCTGAATGGCAGGCCGACACCGCCGAACTGCTGCAACTGGCGGACAGACTTGGTGATACTGCTGCCCGGCTCGATGCATTGGAAGCGCAGATGAGCCTGCATGTGTTGCTGTCTGATTTTGCATTGATCGAAGCGACTGCGACACCCGCGTTGGCGCTGGCGTTGCAGCTT
>CALLZL010000675.1 GCA_937859575.1 uncultured Chloroflexota bacterium | reverse complement strand
CCCTGTGGAAGGGCGCCCGCCCCCCACCCAAGGGGCCGCCCCTCCGCCGCGCTGTGCCGCCACCCGCCGTACCAGGTTGCCCATGGCCATGCCCTCGTCGGCGAAGACGCGTACATAGCCCTCGGGCTGCCCCAGAGCAAGCGCCTCGGTCAGCGTTGCAGACGCGTCGGCATTATCGCCGGCACTTTCGGCGGCAAGCGCTCGCAGAGCCAGGATTTCGATCAGCCGCCCGTGCCGAAGGCCCGCACGGGCGCTCTGCTCCAGCCGTGCGAGCAGCGCGCGCGCCTCACTCATGCGACCCTGAGCGATCCAGACCCGTACCAGGGTCAGGTGCTCGATTTCGCCCAGGTCGCTGGAAGATTCGGCGGTTTGCTCCGACGTAGTTATCGCCCAACGCGCTGCGTCCTTCAAGCGTCCTGTGGCGAGGGCCAGCCGCGCCTGGAACACGGTCACCCGCGCCTCTACCGTTGCCGAGTGCCAGCGCTCGGCGAGGGTTGCGGCCTCTTGAAGGTGCATTGCTGCACCAGCATGATTGCCCTTTGCTGCCTCTACCAGGGCCAGAACCATCAGGCCATCGATAGCGAACCCGCTGATCGCGCTGCGCCGCCCGATGTCGATTCCTTCGGCGAGTAGCGCCGTCGCGGTCTCCAGATCGTTCCGCTCGTGGGCGACTTTGCCCATGCCGATCAGCGCCATCCCCGCCAGGGGCATGGGCTGGCCGGACGCATCGACACTCAGGCGGCGCATGCGCTCATACTCAGCGGCCATAGCGCCGAGTTGCCCGCGTATTTCGGCCAGGTTGGCGAGGCTTTTCGCAACATGGAGCAACAGCAGTTCTTCGCCGCCCTGTTCTGCCAGGATGCGTGCGGCGGTGAAGTGGGTAACCGCCGCTGCCAAATTCCCTGCGCGACGTAGCGCCGTTCCCTGGAGGAGTTCCAGCGTTCCGCGGGTGCGCAGCGCCCCGCTGTGTGCGATCGACAGACCGGTGCGACACTGCGCTACCGCCTCGTCTAGTTCGCCCATGTAGATCGCCTGTTGGGCGCGGAGCGCCGCGAGCTCGGCCCGCAGCCGAGCCTGATCCTCAGCCGAGCGCATGGCGTCGGCGTCGGGCTCAGCGGCCAGCGTGGTCGCGAGCGCGGCGAGCCAGGGCGGCGCCAGATCTTCTTGGCCCGTAATGAAGAGGAGCCAGAGCTGGCCTACTGCGAGCTGCGGTCGGGCCCGGATAAGCGCCTCAGGAAGGGCGGCAAGCCAGCTTCGCAGCGGAGCAATGTCGCCACTCCGCAGCGCCACATCGACAGCTTGCTCGATCCAGTGGGCGGCGAGGAGCTGATCGTCAGCGGTAAGCGCCTGCTGAATGGCTGCATCGATCAGTCCTTGCGCAGCAAACCAGGCGGCGGCGCGACGGTGCAGTTCGGGGATGCAGGCCGGGTCGGTCTGGCGCAGGCGGTGGCGCAGCACATCGCGGAACAGGTGGTGATAGCGGAACCAGGTGCCCTCGTCGTCAAGCGGCACAAGAAACAGGTTACACTCGCGCAGATAGTCGAGAATAAAGCGCGAAGTCGGGATCGCAGCCCTCTCGTCGTCCGACACCGCCCCCAGTACGGCGTCGCAGAGCGGTGCGCTCATCTGATCGAGGAGGGCCGTGCGCAGCAGGAAGTATTGCACGTATTCCGGTTGACCGGCGAGCACGTCGTCTACGAGGTAGGCCAGCACATAGGCGTGCCGCCCGCTGAACGCCGCAATACGCGCGGCCGGGTCGGCCTGACCGCGCAAGGCCAGGGCGGCGAGCTGCAGCCCAGCCGCCCACCCCTCCACTCGGTCGTCGAGCTCAGCCACCTCGGCGGCGCCAAGGGGTAGGTCCATCGCATCGGTCAGAAACGCGGCCGCCTCCGTGTGGGTGAAGCACAGGTCGTCGGCGCGCACCTCGCAGAGTTGACCGCGAGCCCGCCAGCGACCGAGCGGCAACGGCGGGTCGGCGCGGCTGACAATCAACACGTGCACCTGAGGCGGCAGATGGTCGATCAGCCAGGTCAGGGCGCGGTGGATGGCCGGCGCCTCGATTACGTGGTAGTCGTCGAGCACGAGAGCCAGGGGCGCAGGGCGGTCTGCGAGAGTGTTGAGCAGCGCGGCGAGGGTAGCCTCGATGGGCGGGGGCTGTGGTGAGCGCAGCGCGGCGAGCAACGGCGCGACACTGATCGGCTCGACGCTATGCAGGGCGTGCAACACGTACAACCAGAAACGCGCGGGGTCGTTGTCGGTGGAATCAAGCCCCAGCCAGGCGACCGTATCGGCCTGCTGGTGTGCCCAACTACTTGCCAGGGTGGTCTTGCCGGAGCCGGCAGGCGCAGTGATGAGGGTCAGGCGGGCGTGCCAGGCGCTTTCCAACTGGACTAGCAGCCGCATGCGAGCCACGTAGCTCTGGGGGGCGGCGGGGATGTAGAGTTTGGTTTGGACAATTGTGTCAAGCACGGTGCGTGCGCCCGGTCTCGTCAGGCATGAGTGCCTTTCGGATAGCTGTTGCGCCGTCGGGAGGCTGCAATGGGGTGTAGTGTACGCATTCTTCCTCAGGATAACAGATCCTGTCAACTTCCATTGTGAGCCGGGAGGGGCATCTTCGGCGGTAGCGGGACAACTTCCACGAGGATCAGCCCGAGGTCGCGGATCGTTGCCAGCGCGCCGTGGAGGGCGGCCTGGTCGAGCGGCGGACTGGTGAGCAACGTGGCGTCGTCGTCGGTGTGCACCAGGGTAAAGCCGTCGAACCAATCGCCCCAGTCGGGCGGGAGGTGCCCGCGTACGCGGATACGGTAGCACAGGCGGTTGGGCTTTGGTGCGGGGTTGGCCGGCACATCGGACGGTATTGCGGGCAGGGTCTGTGATCCATGCATTGGGGCATTCTCCTTGTTGTGCTGCAAGACTGTTTGCCGTATCGCGGCACGCAGCATCTATGCTATCCCTATAGCCAGGTGCAAAACGATTGATCATCGATTGATCATTGGAATCGTGCACATCTTGCGCACATGCGGGCGGGACGCCCGCGCTCCCAGGATGCGGATGGCGCAAGATTGCTGCACCTGGCTATAGGGTACCGGGTCGGCAGTGCGTACGCCTTCGCGCTTCCGCGTATTACGGTGCGTATTGGGGGTGGTGGAGCGCACCGAGACGATACGCGCTTCTGCGTATCGATCGCGCACGGAATGGGCGATAAAGTGGAGACAGATCGCATTACCACCGCCGCAGTAAGGCAAGGAGGCGGGTGGCACGCGGCAGGTTTCGCGTACCCGGACGCGCACTCGCTGTGAAGACGGTCACGTTGCCTGAACCCTTGCACTAAGGAGCAAAACAATGCAAGCGACTCCACCTTTCGGTTATCGGCTATCGGCTATCGGCTATGTATGCATCGTCGTGCTGGTGGGCCTGCTCGGTGCGCCGGCGCGCGTCGCCGCGCAAGCCGACTCGCAGAGCCCCACTGCTATGCAGGCGTTTTTCGACGAACTGCTGCCCGCGCAGCTCGAACAGGCGCAGATTCCCGGCGCGGCGCTGGCGGGGGTGAAAGCGGGCGAGGTGCTCTTTGTGCAGGGGTATGGCTACGCTGACCTGGAGAGTCGCCGGCCGGTCGATCCGGCGCAGACGCTCTTCCGCACCGGTTCAACCGCCAAGCCGGTAACCTGGACAGCTCTGATGCAGCTCGTCGAGCAGGGACGGATCGATCTGCGCGCCGACGTGAACGCCTATCTCGACTTCAACATCCCGGCCACGTTCGCCGAGCCGATCACACCGGCGCACTTGCTGAGCCACACGGCAGGCTTTGAGGATGTCGGCGAGGGGCTGTTCGTGCTGACGCCGGAGGCGACCATGCCGCTGCGCGATTACCTGATCGCCCGGCAGCCGGCGCGCGTCTTCCCGCCCGGCGCGGTGCAGGCCTACTCGAACTACGGCACGGCGCTCGCGGCGTATCTGGTCGAGCGGGTCAGCGGCATGTCCTTTGACCAGTACGTCGCGGAGCAGATCTTTGCGCCGCTCGGCATGGAGCGCAGCACGCTGGATCAGCCGCTGCCCGCACAGCTTGCCGCTGATCTCGCCGGGGGGTATGCGCCGCACAACGGCGACTTCCTGCGTGGCGACTTCGTGTTCGTCGGGCCGTACCCGGCAGGCGCCATGAGCACGACCGTCACCGATATGGCGCAGTTCATGCTGGCGCATCTGCCCGGCAGCCCTACGAGCATCTTGCAGCCGACAACGATACAACAGATGCAGCAGCGGCTCTACACGCCCGATCCGCGCATCGACGGCATGGCTCACGGGTGGATGGAGCGCACGAGCAACGGCCGGCGGGTGCTCTATCATCGCGGTGCGATCGTGCATTTCAGCGCCGGCATGTATCTCCTGCCCGAGGAACATCTGGGGCTGTATGTGGCCTACAATGCACCGGGCGGCGCAGCGGCGACGGACGAGCTCTGGAACGCCTTTATGGATCGCTATTACTCGACTTCGCCTGCGCCCGCCCTGACGCCGCCCGCCGATGCTGCCGTGCACATCAGCGGCTATACCGGCGAGTATCACTTGGCGCGTGCCGAGTTCAGCGGAGGCGGCAAGGTGTTGCGTTTGCTCGAAGCAGCCCACGTCAGCGCCGGGCCGAGAGATGAACTGCTAGTGATGGTCGAGGGCGTGACAGAAGCCTATGTTCCGGTTGCGCCGGGGCTGTTCCGCCACCGCGAGCGTGCCATGTATCTGGCCTTCTTCAGCGGCCCTGATGGGCGTACCTGGTTCAGCCTCGACGGCAACCCGGCCTTCGTCGGCCTCACCGGCACAGCGGCATTTCGTGCGCCCTGGTACGCCACAACGCCGGTGACGGTGATCCTCCTGCTCGCCACGATCGCGGTCAGCGTGCTCTCGGGCGTCGGCTGGCTGATTAGAGCCTGGCGAGGCAAACATGCGCAGCCGCTTTCGGCACGGCTGGCCCGCTGGATCGCCGGCGCCTTCGGCCTGGGGTTGCTGGGCTTTGTGGTGACGTTTGTCGGCGCATTAACCGACACCGACTCGGCGAATGTGATGCCGCACGTCTTCTTCGGCCCCACGCCGCTGCTGCAGATCATGCTGACCCTCCCCTGGCTCCTGGCGCTGCTCGGAGCAGGTATGGTGCTCTTCAGTGGCATGGCCTGGCGCGGAGCAGGGAACGCGGGGAAAGCATACTGGAACCTGCCGAGCCGGCTGCACTACACCGGCCTGACCATGCTGGCGCTGGCGACACTGGCGCTGCTGGGCTACTGGAACCTGCTGGCGTTCCCAATGACATGAGGATCGAGCGCGGACGCCAGCAGCTCAGCAGGCTCACGATCCGGAGGGTTTGCGGATCACGCAACAGCAAGACCGAGGTACGCAATGTATTATCGGGCCATCCGCCCGAGTAACTACTGGGCGGCAGAGGAGATGAACGTGGTGCACGACGTCTGGTGCACGACGTTGGTGATGGCCTCCTGTACGATGCGGTAGGCCGCGACCTCGACCGCCGCCGGGAGCGTCGGCAGCTGTCCCGGCGTATCGATGCTGATCTGCAGACCGGCTTGCTGATACGCCGCCTGCTCGCACGCCTACCTGCTACTGCACCTCTACGCGATCGTCGCTGGCCTGCCGGCCGGCATCATCAGCGCCCAGGTTGCCTTCGCCGGCGGGCTGCCGGTCGAGGACAACACCAACCCACAGGTCCGCGAGACGCTGCGGCAGCGGCTGAACGGCAAGGCCGAGAAGAGTAGCCCGCCCATCCCGCATGTGCTCCGCTGGGGCGAGACTACCTGCACCATCACCATCTCGCGCAGCTCGTTCATCCCGCAGCCGATCGGCGCGGTCGCCACCCTGCTCTTCATCCCGGACGGGCGCATCCACACCAACGGCGCGCTGCTGCGCCAGCGCTACGCGCTCGATATCGGCGGCGGGACGACGGATTTCACCGGGCGGAAGGGGCTGGAGTTGCTGCCAGGGAGCGAGGGCG
>CALLZL010000674.1 GCA_937859575.1 uncultured Chloroflexota bacterium | reverse complement strand
CCAGATAGAGCGGGATGCGGCGCGTACCGAAGCGCATGTAGGCATCGTCGTTCCAGCCGGGCGGCGCGCCGGGGGTGTGGGCCGGCAGCTCGCCGGCGAAGAGCGCCCGTAATGCCCGGAGTGTTGCGGCCGTCGTGGCCAGTGGCCGGGTGTAGGGCAGGCCGATCCAGCGCATAAACTCACCGGCACCGGCGGCGATCCCCAGGTTGAAGCGCCCGCCGCTCAGTTCATCGAGTGCCGCCGCCTGCATGGCGATCTCGGCCGGGTGCGTGGTGTACGGATTGACGATACAGCTCCCCAGTTCGATGCGGCGCGTCGCGACGGCACACGCGCTCAGGATGGGCCACACCCCACGCAGAAACAGGTCGTCGCTGACCCAGAACTGATCGAAGCCGGCCTGCTCGGCGGCCTGTGCGAGTGCCGCATAGCGGGTGGCCGGCATGTCGTTGTTGAAGCGCACAGAAAAGCGGATCATGCCGCCTCGCCGCTGCCGATGATCGCATCGGCCTCGATCTCTACCAGCATGCCGGGGGCGATCATCTCGGCGCGCACCAGTGTGTTGGCCGGCCGGATGGTGCCGAAAAACTCGCCATGGGCACGGGCTACCGCTTCCCAATCCTCGATCCGGCTGACAAAGACACGAGTGCGCACGACATCCGCCGCTGTGGCACCGGCCTCGGTCAGCGCAGCTGCGATCTTGTGCAGAATATAGCGCGCCTGCCCGGCGGCATCGCCGGGATGTTGCAGCCTGCCTTCGGCGTCCGAAGCCGTCGTACCCGAAACAAACACCTGATTGCCGACCCGTACCGCCCGCGAATAGCCGGCCAACGCCTCCCACGGCGTACCGGAAGTGATCCGTTGTCGTGTCATTCGTGTCCTTTGCTTGTGTCGCATACGGCTTGCCGATCCATCGTATGCTCAAGAAGAGCCGTACTGTTGCCATAATAGCGCATTGTTACTGCTGCACTTCGTTCTATAGCAAAATGCAACAGTTCTGTGCGCATGCCGGGAGCGCATGGTGTGGTCATGCGGGCGAGCCGCCCGCGCTCCCAGCGATCAATTGTTTTGCACTTCGTTCTCGGGGGCAATGGCAGCTTCCACTGCGGCATAGGCATCAATCACCCCATAGCCATAGGCGATGCTGGGTGCGCTGCCCGCAAAACATGGCTCCTGTATACCGGAATATGGCCGTGCGGTTGCCGCCAGAATCGCTTCGGTTCGATCAATGTCTCCGATCAGATCGGCATTGGCCGACCACATGAGCGCAACAACACCGGCAATATGCGGTGCGGCCATTGATGTCCCGCTGTTGCGCGCATAACCGCCGCCGGGGATCGCCGAGAGCACCATCACCCCCGGTGCGACGATGTCGGGCTTGATGCGGCCGCTGCCGTCGATTTCAACCGGGCCGCGGCTACTGAAATCTGCCAGGTCGCCCTGATCATCAATCGCTCCAACACTATAGGCGGCATCATAGAGCGCCAGTGGGGTGCGTACTGATCCACAATGTGGCCCTTCGTTGCCGGCAGCCACGACGACAAAGATCCCGGCAGCGCGTAATGCCTCGGTGGCCGGCCGCAAGACGTCGGCGTCACACCCTTCGAGGGGTGGGCAGCCCCACGAATTGTTGATAATATGTGCCGCCTGTGCCGGATCACCGTCGCGTAGCGCATCCCCACCCAGCGGGTAAGGTGCCAGCATAAACTGCATGCAGTCGAGGTAGAGCGCCGGATTCGCCAGGTTGCGCTCCAGGTTGGCACATGCAAACCAGCTAGCCGATGGCGCAACGCCGATCGCATGGCGGCCGACCGCCAGCCCGAGGGTGTGGCTGCCATGGCCGCTCAGGTCGCGTGGTGCCAGCTGGTGGCTCCATGGGTCGAGCCAGTTGTAGTCGTGCCCGGTATGTCGCCCGCGATAGCCGCCGGCAAGCGCCGGGTGTGTTGCATCAACGCCCGAATCGGCCAGGCCGACAACAATGCCGCTGCCGTAGACTTCGAGCTCGCGCCAGACCCGATCAACCCCGATACTGGTCAGGTTCCAATCAGGTGCATCCGGCACCGCTGTGTCTCCGGGCGCTGGTTGCGCCTCGTACGGCACCGGACGCAGCCGTGGGCTGTCGAGTACCCGATCCACATCGGGATGCAGTGTCAAGAGCAGCCGGATGAATGGCCCACCGTCAACTTCGATGCCATTCACCAGGTAGTAGGGTTGGTAGCGCACCCCGAGCAGATTCAAGAGCGACCGCACCCCGCTCTGTGTCTCTTCGGCATGGCGCGTCAGCTCCTGATACACGGCGGCTGTTCGCTCGGCATGGCTACCACTGAGCGGCGGCAGGGCTGCCCCGTGGCGCAACACCACAAACATACGGTCGCCATAGAACCCCGGCTGCCCACCAAGAGTGTATATCAGTGTCGCGCCAACCCATGCCACTCCGGCCAGTGCTGCTGCGATACGCGAGCGCGGCAGGCGCTGGATGCGAGTGGCCAGTACTACGGCAGCCACCGCAAGGAGCATACCGATCAGAAACGAGAATCCGGCCGCCTGTAATGCCCAGCGTGGAATATCTTCGAAGCCAAGTACCAGTACCAGTTCATCGCCGTCGAAACAGGCTGCAATCGCCGCCGCGACCGGCCCAAGCAGGAGGGTTGTGCTGCTGGGTGCGCGGGGTTGTGCCAGTGCCACGGCCACGATGCCGAGCGGCGGCCAGCTGAGTGCCAGCAGCATGGCGCTGCCGCCGACGCCGATTCCGGCGGCCAGGATGAGGAGCAGGGCTGCAGCGGCTATGCCGCCGACCAGTACGCGCATATGGATCGCCAGGGTTGAGGCATGCAGTGCCGGAATTAACCACAGATCGATCAATTCGGCTGCCAGCAACGCCAGAGAGAATCCGGCAGCTACCGCCAGGAGTGTATCGATCGGTGAGCCGAATGCACCATACCGCAGCAGCGGCAGCAGCGGCAGTACACCAAGGGCTACGGCAGGAGCCAGCGGCACCTGATCGCGTGCAATGCCCTGCCGCTGCCGACGAACGCGGATGATCGCCAGCGCTGCCGTGCAGATCGCCAGCTGGGCCAGAGCCAATGGCTGCCCCCAGGAAAGAGGAAAGTTGCCTAGCAGGCTGCCCGGCAGCATGATCAGGAGCCCGATCCCCCATAGGCGGCCAAAGACGCGCGGCAACCCGCTGCCGAACAGCGCCAGTGGCCCGATCACGATTGCCAGCAGCAAGGCGACCACCAGCCGCCCGATGACGAAATCCCAGCCGGCCTCGGCATCGCCGCCGATAATCCGCGCCTGGGTGATCCCCCAGCTACTGGTGACCGCCAGTGTTACAACAATCCCGATCCACCAGAGTGCTCCAAGCAGCAGCGCCGGCGTCAGGCAGCCCTGGGGGGTGTATCCTGCTGGTGTTGAAGCTTGCTGCATGGGTTACTCGCGTGCCATATGCGGATCGAGTGGGTAGAGCGGCCGCCGCACCCGGCGAAACGGCAGGGTCGCCAGATTCGGGCTGCATACCCCCGGCACATCGAGGATCTCGATCGCCGCCGCGAATGGTGCATAGGCAGCCCGAAAGGCTGCCGGTGATTTCACGATCACCACCTGGGCATCGGCCGGTTCGAGCCCGACCGAACGGTAGAGCTCGGGATCCCACTGGATCACCGGGCGCTCCATCACAACCAGGGCGATCTGCCCGATCTGCAGCACGCCGGTTCGGCCACGGTAAAAGGTGACACCCTGGAAGCCCTGGCCTTTGTTCACAAACTCACCGTCTGAGATCAAGCGCACCCGGCCGCTTACCTCGATCGGCTCATAGAGCAGGCATCCCGACGATGCCCCCAGCCGCAGGGTGACGTCGCTGCCCACACCGACGGCGATCATATGCGCGACAGCTTCCGGATCAACAATATTCAACATGCATGGGCGAGTTGGTGCCTCGGCCAGCAACAGCGCCAGCGCGCCAGTCGCGTCGCCGGGTGCGCCCGAACTTGGTGCATCGGCCGAATCGGCCACGACAACCGGCCCATTCGCCGCCGCCAAAGCCTCCCGAAGCGTTTCGGCTGCCGGTCGGAGCGTTACCGTAAAGCGCGTGCGACGTTCCCAGAACATCTCGGCTAGTTCGTCGGCCAGCTCTTCTGCCAATGCCTGTTCGCTATCGGTTACCGTGACGACACTACAACCGACATCTTCGAGATCGAGCCAGGGTTGCACCGAAAAGACCGACATCTCAAGTGCGCCGGGGCTGCTGCACAGGCTGATCGCGCGTTGCATCACTTCGGCATATGGCCCATCGGTTGTGCGGCCGTTTTCGGCCGGCAGGATCATTGGCAAACGACGCAACGCCATGGTCGGCCGCACCTCACCGGCAATTGTGCGGATCAGTAGTTCGGTGCCGCGCCGGCCGGTTTCATACAGATCAATATGCGGCGCAGTATGGTAGCCGACAATTGCACTGGCATGTTCAACCATGCGATAGGTCACATTGGCGTGCAGATCGAGCGTCACGACGATCGGGGTATCCGGCCCGATCATTTCACGCACCTGGCGAATCACCTCACCGGTCGCGTCGTCGCATCCTTCGGCCGCCATGGCTCCATGCATCACCAGCAATACACCGTCGACAGGCCCGGCGGCTCGCAATCTGCCGATCAGTTCATCGCGGAGTGCCACATACAGATCGCGGCGCAATGCGCCGGCCGATGCCGATGCCGATGCATGAAACAGTGGCAGCAGGCTGATGCCGTGTTCACGTGCCACGTCGATCGCGCCGCCGATCTCGGTGCGTGTTGCAATGCGCTGGGTCAGCAATTCGTCGGCGCGCAGAATCTGCGGCGAGGGGAAGTGCAACCACGAACCGGGTACCGGCGAGAAGCTGTTCGATTCTTGCACAATGCCGCCGATTGCGATACGCATAGCATTCTTCCTTATCGATCCGCGAACGCGCTAGGCTACTACCGAACGCCTGATATCATCGAGCGAGCCTTCGATCGCCTCCAGCGCTCGGTCGAGCAGTGCTTCGTCGTGGGTGGCCGAAAACCCATGATGCGCGGCGACATGCACATACACGCCACGCCGGATGCAACCGGCCACGAACTGCCGAAGCTGCTGCTGATTCTGCCGCGCTGCCTCGCGGTAATTGGTGACGGGTGTGTCGATGCCGAAATACAGGCCGAAGCGCGGGCCAACGTACTGTAAGCGCAGTTGAACGCCGCTCCGCGCAATGGCTGCGTGAAATCCATGGTAGAAGTGCTCGCTCAGCTGCTGCAGCCGCTCGTAAAACCCCGGCGAACGGTAGATCTCGAGGGCTGCACGCGCCGCCAGCACCGCCGTCAGGTGCGCCAGGTAGGTTCCGCTCAACTCGCTCTCGCCGAGCGGCCGCATATGCTGCATGATCGCACGCCGGCCGGCAATCGCACTGATCGGCATGCCGGCTCCAAACGCCTTACCGAGCACACACAGATCCGGCACGACTCCGGTATATTCCTGGGCTCCGCCGGGCGCCATGCGAAAGGCCGTCAATACTTCATCAAAGAGCAATACCACCCCAAAACGATCACAGAGCGTCCGGCAGAATTCGAGAAACCCTGGTTCGGCCTGAATACAGCCCGAATCATAGTTGATCGGTTCGAGCAGCAGGGCAGCAACCTCGTTGCCATGTTCGGCAAAAGCGGCCGCGAGTGCCGTCTGGTTATTGAACGGCACAACAATCACGAGATCCTGGTGATTGGCGGGAATACCGGCCGATTGCGGAAAAGGGGTTGGGCGATCTCGTGGGCCGGCCTGTGCCAGTGGGGGTGCCCAGCTGAAGTTGAGCGCATCCGAATAGCCGTGGAAATGGCCCTCGAATTTGATGACCTTCTCACGGCCGGTGGCGGCGCGCGCCAGCCGCAGCGCATGCATCACCGACTCAGTGCCGGATCCGGCAAACCGTACCATCTCGGCACATGGCACCATCTCGTTGATTGTGCGTGCCAGTGCGGTATGATGCTCGGTCTCGTAGGCACAGATGATGCCGAGTTCGAGCGCCTGCATCACCGCCGCCTGCAGCGCCGGATGCCCATGCCCCAGGAGTGCTGCACCATGCGAGGTACACAGATCGATATATTCGACACCATCGAGATCATAGACAAACGGCCCTGCACCACGCGAAACATAGAAAGGCCGCCCGATAGCCGTATTTACCCGCGCCGTTGCCGTCACACCGCCCGGCAAATAGCGCTGTGCTTCGTTGTACAGCCGCTGGTGTGCATTCGTCATCATCGACTCCTTTGGTGCGCGGATGGCTGCCCGGCTCGTGCGGCAGCTTCGCCCGATTCGGCGCAGGCGCTAATACCCGGCTACCGGATCGACAAGATTGCAGAGCTCCTCGCCGGCGACGAAGCGCCGCAGATTTTCGCCGAAGATCCCCAGGATGCGCTCGCGGGTACGCGGCGACGAATAGGCAATATGCGGTGTGATCGTGACATTCGGCATGCGCCAGAGCGGATGATCGGCAGGCAACGGCTCCTCGGGTAGTGCGTCGAGGCCGGCTCCAGCAATCCGTCGCTCGCCGAGCGCGGCCAGTAGTGCATCGGTATCGACAATCTGGCCACGGGCGATATTGATCAGGTAGGCGTTCGGTCGCATCTGCGCAAAGGCAGCCGCGTCGAACATCCCGCGTGTGGCCGGCGTCAGCGGCGCGGCAATCACCACATAATCAGCTTCCGGCAGCAGATCGCGCCAGCCATGCTCGCCAACCACCACATCCACCCAGTCGACCGGCAGCGGCCGGCGGCGCGCCGCCAGTACCCGCATGCCGAACCCGGCGGCCCGGCGGGCGATCGCGGCACCAATATGGCCGAACCCGATGATCAGGAGTGTCTTTTCAAACAGCTCGCCCAGGCTGGCATCATCGGCACGATACCAATCGGCATCGGTCGGCTTGTTTAGCAATACGCCACGCTTGGCATGGTTCAACATAAACAGCAGCACAAACTCAGCAATCGGAATCGCCGTCGCCCCGGCCGAATTCGTCAGCATGATCCGACGTTCGATCAGTTCCGGTACAAACAGATGATCGACGCCGGCGCTTGGAGTATGCACCCATCTCAGTTGCGGCGCCTCACGCAGGCTGCGCTGCAGCACTTCGGGTGGTGTCCACCAGCGCAGCAGTGCCTGTGCATCACGAATATCCCCATCCGGGGTTCCATCGTCGCTGACATGCACAATCTGTGCCTCAGGCGCAACCTCGTACACCAGCGGATCAACAAGGTCGGCAACCTTGTGTGGAATAATCAGTTTCATAACTCCCTGTTAGCATGTACTTTCGCCGGGTGCCAGCGCAATCACCCCCACAGCGACACCAAACCCCTGCAGATGCTCGCGCAGCGCCTCGGGGGTGCCATGCAGCAGCGGAAAGGTGGCATAGTGTTCGGGGATCGCATGGCGCGGCCGAATGAGCTTGAGTGCATAGGCCGCCTGCCGTGGGCCCATGGTGAAGTGGTCGCCAATCGGCAGGATGACCAGATCGGGTTGGTAGAGATCGCCGATGATCTGCATGTCGGCACTGACGGCCGTATCACCAGTGTGGTAGATCGTAAAGCCGTTTGCCATGCGCAACACATAGCCGGCTTCGGTTCCCATCGGTATCAGCACGCCATTGTGGTTGAAGGTACTACTATGCACGGCATTCGTCATGGTGGCACGCACCCCGGCGATCTCGATCGTGCCGCCTTTGTTGAAGCCGATCAGGCGATCTTCGGCGATCCCCTGCGCTGCGATCCAGCCCGTAATATCAAACTGCCCGGCGATCGTCGCCCCGGTGTCGTTCGCTAGCGCCAGCAGGTCGGCAATATGATCGAAGTGCCCATGCGTGATGAAAATGGCATCCACTCCTTCGTCGCGCAGGCGTTGCTTCCATTCCGGCGGGCATGCCGGGTTGGTATCGACCCATGCGTCGATCAGGATTCGCTTGCCCTCGGGTGTCACCAGATGAAACGTTCCATGCCCAAGCCAACTGATTGTCGTATCACGGTCGATGCTCGCCATGGCACCCTCCTTCGTCTTATCACTCGTTTACACAACACACAACCTACTCCTGCCATCGGGCGGATGACTTGCCGTGACCTGTTTTACACTTCGGTGATCTGTATTATATCGTACCTGCACATTGCAGTGCATCCGCTCCCAATGCCAAAGGTGTCAGGGTGTATGGGCGTGCAGCAGGCGCGGGATGCCGGGCGGCTGCGCCGCAAAGCATCGTTTGTCCCTTGCTTGACACTCCTATGGTGGAATGCTACACTCGCGACCATCATGCCCGGTTTGTCGCAGCCGGTAAAGGCTTCTCGAACCGGCAATCTCACATCCTGATCATCTGTATCGCTCACACCACAGATCTTCGAATACAACAGTAGAAGGAGCGCTTGATGGCCGACCAGCACGCAGTTCAACAGTTCCGCGATACCGGCTACACGGTGGTGCGCGGGCTTTTCAGCGCCGAGGAGGTGGCCCACTACCGTGAGCACTTCATGCAGCTGCGCGAATCCAGCAGCTACCCCGGTGATTTTGGCGGCACCGACCTGACCAGTAGTGACCCGCTCAAGCGCTACCCGCGTATGATTCACATGCACCGCTGGGATGCGCTGAGCCTCAACTGGATGATCGACGAACGGCTCGCCCGTGCTATGTCGGCTCTGCTCGGCAAGGAACCCTTTGCCGTGCAGACGATGCTCTATTTCAAGCCGCCGGGGGCACGCGGCCAGGCGCTCCATCAGGATCAGTACTTCCTCAAGGTGCAGCCCGGCACCTGTATCGCCGCCTGGCTTGCGCTCGACGACTGCGACGAGGAGAATGGCTGCCTGCAGGTGGTGCCCAATAGCCACAACCTGCCACTGCTCTGCACCGTGAAGGCTGATCTGACGCAGAGCTTCACCGATATTACCGTGCCGCTACCCGAAGGAATGCAGCCCGAACCGGTGATCATGCAGGCCGGTGATGTGCTCTTCTTCAACGGCCAGGTGATTCACGGCAGCTTTCCGAATGTTACGACCGATCGTTTCCGCCGGGCGTTGATCGGCCATTATATCGTTGGCGATGCCCGGCAGGTGGCGCAATTCTACCATCCGGCCTTGCGCATGGACGGCTCACCCGTCGAACTGGGCGTCAGCCAGGGTGGTAGTGAGTGTGGTGTGTGGGTCGATATTGATGGTGAACCATCGGTTGCTATGCGGCCAATCGAAACGGCAGTTGCCGGCCCCGCCCACGAGTAGCGCCGCAACTGGTTGCGGCGCATGATCAAGAGGTATGGTATGCAGGTGTTGCAACAGAGTTGCGGCACCTGCCGTTTATTTCAACACATCAAGCGAGCGAGCCAGTTTGTCGATCGCCTCATCGACATGGCCCACATCCAGAATCAGCGGCGGCACCAGGCGCACCACATCATCGCCGGCAGTGGCCACCAGCAGCCCATGGTCGTGGCCGGCCTCACGCACCGCATTGGCTGAACCGCGCACCTGAATGCCGCGCATTAGCCCACGACCGCGCAACTCAATCACTTCGTCACGTTCGGCCAGTTCGGCCAGCGACTCATCAAGGTAGTCGCTTATTGCTCGTACCTGGGCAATGAATGCCGGTGCGCTCAGTTTGCGGAACACAACCCCGGCTACCGAAGTAATAAACGGCCCACCGGCAAAGGTCGAGCCATGGTCGCCGGCATGGATCGCATCGGCAACCTTTTGCCGCACCATGATGGCACCGATTGGCAGACCGCCGCCAAGTGGCTTGGCGATTGTCATGATATCCGGCTCGACATCATACGCCTCGTGCGCCCAGAGCGTGCCGGTACGGCTCATGCCGCACTGGATCTCGTCAAAAACCAGTAGCGCCCCGGTGGCATCACAGCGTTCGCGCAATGTTCGGATGAATTCAGGGGTCGCCACACTCAATCCACCCTCACCCTGCACTGGCTCGACCACCACGGCGCATACGTCGTCGCTGATTGCGGCTGCAGCCCCGGCCACATCGTTATACTCGACGAAACGCACCCCCGGCATTACTGGTTCGAACGGCTGGCGATACTTCTCGCGGGCCGTGATCGATACCGCACCCATAGTGCGGCCATGGAATGAGCCGGTAAAGGATACGATCGTATGTTTGCCTTCGCCATAATGCTCACGCGCATAGCGCCGGCTGAACTTGATCGCCCCTTCAATCGCCTCGGCGCCACTATTGCAGAAGAAGACCCGATCCACCCCGGCGCAGCTCTCAACCAGCATGCGTGCCAGATCACCGGCGGGCCGTGAGTGGTACAGGTTCGACAGGTGCAGTACGCCACCGGCCGCCGCCTGGATCGCCGCCGTGACATCCGGATCGCCATAGCCAAGCGCATTGACCGCGATCCCCGCTACACAGTCGAGATACCTACGCCCTTCGGTGTCGTACAGATAGCACCCTTCGCCACGCTCAATCACAAACCCCGGTCGTACATATGTCTGCAGAATATACTGCTGCTCATTGTCGATCGCCGTTGCACCGGTCGCCATAGCATACTCCTCTTGCTGAGATGCGCAGTAGTTGCGCCCCTGCGGGCGGAACAGAAAAACCGTAAGCCATCGCCGGCCTACGGCTCAGGGTTCATCAAGTATAGCATATGCGCCCCGGGCTTCTCGCCGGGTGAGTGTAGTGCCGGTGCTGCTACGGCAGTTGCTGGAGCGCAGCCGGATCCGGTGCCTGTGGTAGCGTCAGCAGAAACACGCTTCCTCTGCCGGCCTCGCTTTCGGCCCAGATCCGCCCGCCATGCAGCTCGACAAGCCCCTTGAAAATCGAGACCCCAAGCCCGGCACCGCCGATGCGCCGGGTGTTCGAGTTATCGACACGGTAGAAGCGTTCCCAGATATGCGGCAGGTCTTCGGCAGGGATACCGATCCCTTGATCGGCTATGCTGAAGAGCAGGAAATCGCCGGGCGGGTGATCATCCGGCAACACTGTGGCCTCTTTCGCCGAGAGCACGATCTCACCGCCACGCGGCGAGTACTTTACCGCATTGGTCAGCAGATTGAACAAGACCTGCTTGACTTTATCGCGATCAACATACACAGGGCTGATCTGCTGCGGTACGTCGATCACGAGCCGGTGCCGCCCAGTGAGCTGGATCTGGATCTGCGCCATCAATTCGGTAATCAGCTGACGCGTCGAAACGATCCACTGGTTCAAGCGCATGGTTCCGGCTTCGAGCCGCGTGACACCCAGCAGATCTTCGACAATCGTCGAAAGATGGTTGGCCTCGTCGTAGACCGTCTTCACAAATTCACGTTGCTCTTGTGGTGCAAACTGGCGTTCGAGCAGCAGCTCGGTATACCCCAGAATCGATGTGAGTGGTGTGCGCAGTTCGTGTGACACGACTGAAATGAACTCGTTCTTCACCCGATCCGCCTCACGTTCGCGGGTCACATCGCTGACCATCCAGATCCGCCCGGTGAGCTTCCCCTGGCTGTCGCGTGTCGGGACCGAGAGAATATGCAGTTCCTGGTGCGGGTTGCGCAGCCGCAGGGTATGAGCCTGCACCTCGTTGGGGATGTTCTGACCATCGGTGCAGAATTCGGTAAATCTGAGCGGATCCGGTAACCGCTGTAACAGCAGCCGTACCAGATCAAGTTGTACCACAAATGGCTCGGCCAGTGTGGTACTGCTCACGCCCCATACACCAAGCCAGGCACCGTTGTGGCGCAATACCCGCCCCTGCGGATCAAGCAGTGCCAGGCCAATCGGCAGATTATCGAAGACCTGGCGCAGGTGCGTGCTTGTTTCGAGGGTCTCTTGATACGCACTGGCGCGCCGTAACGGCTGGGTGGCTGCCTCGCACAGTGCATTGACGAATGCTACTTCACGCGCACTGAAGGCGGCCGAACGCGGGCTGTCGAGTACCAGTACCGCCAGCGTTCGCCCATCATGCACAATTGGTGCGGCCAGCTCGGCACGTATCGCCGGGTTGATCAGGTGATACTCCGGTTCCTGGGTGACATCGCGCACCAGCAGGGTGCGTGCCGTACGCGCCGCCCGCCCGGGTAATCCTTGCTCCCAGCTCCAGTTACGCCGCTGCTCGCCATAGCTGTCGCGCCCGAATGGATCGTGGCCGTATCCTTCGTAGGCCTGGACGATCAACTCACCGCGTGTGTGATCCACCAGGCTGATCGAGCCGGCCTCGGCTCCGGTCGAGTCGAGTGCCCAGCGCAACAACAGCTCCAGGAGCTCGTTGAGCGCCAGTGGTTGATCAAGCCGCGCCTGCAACGCCTGCAACCAGCTGCGTTGCCGTTCGGTCAGTTCGGGCTGCGCCTCAAGTGCCCCCGGTTCGCCGGCCAGTGCCACGGCCAGCAATGGTGCCAGTGCCGCCACCGCCGTCTGCTCGATCAGCCCGATCGCGTTGCCGCCGTTGGCCCGAAGCTCCAGTGCCCCCCAGATGCGCCCATCCCATGCGATCGGTAGGCTGTAGTGGGTCAGCAGGCCGTCGCCCTGTGCATCGGGGGCAATCCGCCGCATCACCCGCCGCATTGGTGCCCGCCCGGCCAATGTCGCACCCAGCACATCCTCATCCCATGGTTCGGCCCAACCGTTTGCCAGCTGCCACTGCCCCGGCCCGCCACCGCTGCGCGTCAGACGCGCATCGCGGAACCCCAGAACCCGCCGCATAAGCGCCAGAACATCCCCGATCCGTTCGGCAAATGGTTGCTCACCGGCCAGCACACGGGCAACATCCGTCACCAGCGCCAGCGAGGTCGGGTTGGTGGAAGCAGGCAGCAGAGTCATACCGGTCGATCACATTACTCGGCGCAGCAGAGCGCAATCGGTCATTCTGCGCCTATTGTAGCCCGATCCTGTGACTTGTCAATCATTTTAGTGCGGAAATAGTGGTTGTCTCATACTACATGAACTGCTATACTCGTTATAGATGGGGATGAAGATACACGGCCATTCTATGGAAGGCTTTACATGGTTGCAATTACCGCCGGCATGCACGCCGGGCGCAATGGCATCTGAGCTGTTGCCTGCCTGCGAGTCTATGTCAGTGCCCTGAAGGCATGAATGCCCGCCTGGTATCGTGCCGGTTGCAACGAGATGAAGAGAGTAACGATGGAAGAGACGGCCCTGCAATTTGTGGAGACTTCGGCCATCGCCGATGAGCCGGAGGTGCGCTATATCAATCGCGAGGTCAGTTGGCTCGAATTCAACCGCCGTGTCCTCGAAGAAGCGATGGATCCGCGCCACCCGCTGCTCGAACGGGTCAAATTTCTGGCGATCTTCAGCTCGAACCTCGATGAGTTCTTCATGATCCGCGTCGCCGGTATTCATCAGCAGATCGCCGCCGGTGTGATCAGCCGCTCGGTCGATGGCCGGCTGCCCTCCGAGCAACTCGTCGCAATCCGCCGTGGTGTCTTGCCGCTGATCGCCATGCATCGTGATTGCTGGCTCAACGACATCCAGCCACAGTTGCGGGAAGCCGGTGTGTCGATCCTCGACTATGCCGAGCTCACGGCGGCACAACGCCAGTTCTGTAAAGAATATTTTGAACGTGAAGTCTTCCCCGTTCTGACACCATTGGCGTTCGATCCGTCGCATCCGTTTCCTCATATCTCCAATCTGAGCCTGAACCTGGCAGTCGTGATCCGTGATCCCGAAGAAGGCGAACTGTTCGCCCGGATTAAAGTCCCGGCGGTCTTGCCACGCCTGGTGCCGATCAATGGCGGCCTGTGCGACGAACCGGCGCATATCCCGCCCGAACGGCGTCACTGTTTCGTCTGGCTGGAGCAGATTATTGCCCAGCATCTAGCCGCGCTCTTCCCCGGCGAAGAGGTGATCGAGTCGCATGTCTTCCGGATCACGCGCAATGCCGATATGGAGATCCAGGAAGAAGAGGCCGCCGATCTGCTGCGCACCATCGAGGCCAGTGTGCGCCAGCGCCGCTTTGGTAATGCCGTGCGTCTGGTGGTTGCCCACGATATGCCGCAGAATCTGCGTGATCTGCTGCTTGCCAATCTGAAGCTCAAGCCCACCGATCTGTATGATGTGCATGGGCCGCTCGGGATCTCGGATCTGCTGGCACTCACCCGCATTCCACGGCCCGATCTGCAAGATCCACCCTTCTACCCGGCACCGCCGCCATCACTGCGCCATGCACGCAGCAGCAGCGAGATCTTCGCCGCCATTCGCCAGCAAGATATCCTGCTGCACCATCCGTTCGACTCATTCCAGCCACTGGTCGAACTGATCGAAGCCGCTGCCGAAGATCCCAATGTCCTGGCGATCAAGCAGACCCTCTATCGCGTCGGCAGTAATTCACCGATCGTCAAGGCGTTGATGCATGCCCGCGACCAGGACAAGCAAGTGACGGTGCTGGTCGAACTGAAGGCGCGTTTTGATGAAGAGAATAACATTACCTGGGCCCGGGCACTCGAACGAGCCGGCGTGCATGTCGTCTATGGCCTCGTCGGCCTCAAGACCCACGCCAAAATTGCGCTGATTGTGCGCCGCGAACCCGACGGTATGCGGCGGTATGTGCATGTCGGCACCGGCAACTATAATGCAACGACAGCCCGTATCTATACCGATCTTGGCGTGCTGACCTGCCGGCCTGATATTGGTGCCGATGTGTCGGATCTGTTTAATTTCCTGACCGGCTATTCGCGCCAGCGTGAGTTTCGTAAACTGCTGGTGGCCCCCGTCAGTATGCGCAAAGGGTTGGTGCGCCTGATACGCCGCGAGATCGATCATGCCCGTGCCGGGCGTGGCGGCCACCTGATCTTCAAGGTCAACTCGCTGGTAGATCCGGCTCTGACCGAGCTGCTCTATGAAGCATCAATGGCCGGTGTGCGGGTCGATCTGAATGTGCGCGGTATCTGTTGCCTGCGCCCCGGTGTACCGGGCCTGAGCGAGAACATCAGTGTGCGCAGTATTGTTGGTCGTTTCCTCGAACATAGCCGCGTCTACTACTTTTCGAATGCCGGTGCTCCTGATGTGTATATCGGCAGTGCCGATGTGATGCAGCGTAACCTTGATCGGCGTGTTGAAGCCATGATACCGATTGAAGATCCGGCGATTGTTGAACAGATCCGCCGGATGCTCGATATCTACCAACACGATAACCAGCGTGCGCGTATTTTACAGCCCGACGGCAGCTATCGCCGCGCCGAGGTTCTCGATGGTAGCGAACCGCTCGACAGCCACGACTTTTTCGGCGCCGGTCACGATACTCCGGCACGCTAAGGGTAGCCTGCACGATGCGTCTCTTCATTGCGATCGATATCTCGGCTGCGGTGCGCGATGGGTTGGCGGCACTGCAGACGCAACTGCTGCGGCGGCACTTGCCGGTGACATGGGCTGCGCCGGTTGGGATGCATCTGACGCTGCGCTTCCTGGGCGAGACGCCGGCCGGGCAGTTGGTGTCGATCAATACCGCCATGCAGGCGGCTGCCAATCGATGCGGCATATTCACGCTGGCCACTGCGGCCCCCGGTGCCTTCCCGGATATGCATGAACCGGCCGTGCTGTGGATCGGGGTTGGTGGTGATATCGAGCAGGTGTTGTGGCTGTATACCGCACTCGGCAGGGCACTCGAACCACTCGGGTTTGCCCACGACGAACGCCCATTCCGGCCTCACCTTACCCTTGGTCGCGTGCGCGACCGATCGGCACACACCGAGATCGCAGCCGCCATGCGCGAATTGTTTCTGCCATCGATCACCTGGCAGGTTGACCATATAGCGCTCTATCGCAGCGAGCGCATGCCGCAGGGCCCGCGCTACACTAGGTTGAGTGGTGTACAATTGGCATAGCTGATCGTGCAATGATGCGCTCGCTGCTGCATTGAGGAGCAGGAATGTCGTGAACTGGTGCGCCGGTTCACCGCAACCAAGACTATGGCACCAGGCCTTTCACAGCGTATTGCTATCTGGCTTGTCATCATCGCGGTCTCGATCTTCTTGATCGAACGGCTCTTTGTGGTGGTTAGCTTTTTTGCGTCTACGTTGTTGATGTTCGCCATCGCCTGGTTGATTGCACTCGTGCTGCAACCAATTGTGAACTGGATGACCTCGTTGCCCTTGCCGCAGCGGCGCTTCAGCCGCCGGGCATCGATTGCAGCCAGTGCGAGCACACCGCGCTATCTGTCGCGGATCGCAGCAGTGGTGATCATCTACGTTGCGCTTATCGCATTTGTCAGTACCCTGACGATTTCACTCGTGCCATTGCTGACGGTTCAGATCGCGAATCTGACCATCAGTTTGCCCGAAACGGTCAATACGCTGACTGTCTGGATCAGTGAGCTGGAGAATGATCTGAGCCGCATTGGCGGCAGTAATGGGATCGGCAGCATGATCCAGCCCGAAACCCTGGCGCAGCAGATCGCATCGTTCGGCTCAACGGCTATTCAGCAGTCGCTCGGGATTGTCGGTAGTATTGCGGCACTCCTGTTCAATATCTTTATCGTGCTGATCCTGAGTTTCTACATGACGGCCGATGGGCCGCAGATTGCGGTACGGATTGTCGGGATCATGCCGGCTAACTGGCGTGATGAAGTTGAGATGTTTTTCTCGATCGTTGATCGCACCTTTGGTGGTTTCCTGCGCGCTCAGTTGCTCAACTCACTGATCTATGCCTGTGCGACGGCAATCGCTATGGCGGTTTTTGGCCTCGGTAATATCGCTTTTGTCGCCGTTGTCTCGGCCATCCTGGTCTTTATTCCTCTGGTCGGCGGGTATCTGGCGCTGATCGCCCCGGCATTGATTGCGCTGGTCGATGCACCCGATCGCATCCTGCTGATCGTGGTGGTGCTGCTGATCATTCAGCAGCTCCAGTTCAATCTGCTGACGCCACGCCTCGTCGGGCAGATCATCGGCCTGCATCCGCTGCTCGTCTTTGCCGCCCTGTTGCTCGGGGGTACCGTCGCCGGTGGCTGGGGTATTCTGTTCGGTATCCCGGTGGCCGGCGTGCTTGCCTCGGTTGCGCATTTCGTCTATCTGCGCGCCAATCACCTCACGATTCCCGCCGCAAAATAACCCCGCTCGTTTATGATCATCAACCGGTAACCGCTGCATCAGTAGCCTCTCAGGGTTGTATCAGCCGGCCTTCGTATAATCATCAGTAGCGGCCGGCTGCCGGCTACCGACACAAGGTATGGTATAGTACGCAGCGGTTCACACAGCCGTCGTTATGATGCTGCTGTACGAGTAAGTACCTCCAGTTGTGTTCTGCAGTACTGTCGGCGCTCGCGCTGTCGCGCGTCTATCGCCCGTGTGCCCGAGAAGGAGACATCCATGCGTAAGCGTACGCTCGCCTCGATCGCGGTGTTTGTTGCGATTGTGGTCAACCTGTTCGCACTCCCCTATTCTGCTGCTGCGGTGGCTCGCAGCCCCGGCGAAGTTCCTGATACGCGCCCACCCTATTCGACACGCTACTTCCCCGAGACGGGTCATGCGGCGATGAATTCGTTCCAGCGTTTCTGGGCCAATACACCCAATGCGTTGTTTGTGCTAGGGTATCCGATCTCGCAGCCGTTTATCGAAGAGAGTTTCACCAACCCCGGTGAGTATTATCGGGTGCAATACTTCGAGCGTGCCGTGCTCGAAGAGCATCCCGAAAATGCCGGGAGCGAGTTCTACATTCTTGGCCGCCTGATGGGCTCGCAGCTCGCCAAAGGC
>CALLZL010000673.1 GCA_937859575.1 uncultured Chloroflexota bacterium | reverse complement strand
CAGCCGTGCCACATGCCGCGCCGACCTGCGCGACCGCGCCACTTCGGCCGCAGCACCAGGCTCAGGAAGGTGCGCAGATCCTGGAACAGCAGGGCATTGATCCAGGTAGGGAGCGCTGCACCGGTGGCCCGCAGGAACAACAGCCGGTTGCGCGTCATGTAATACGCCAGGTACTCGCGGTCGAAGCGGGCATTGAGCGGGATCTTGTGCCACAGGCGGGATGCCGGCTCAAAAGTGATCCGCATGCCTGCCCGGGCGATCCGCACACACCACTCAGTCTCTTCATAGTACATGAAGAAACGCTCGTCGAGCAGGCCGGCACGCTCAAGCGCCGCCCGCCGCACCAGCAGCGCACATCCGGTCACAAAATCGACATCACGTTGCACAACAAACTGCCCGCAGTCGCGTTCGTTGCTGCCTGCCATGCTGCTGGTGCCGCGCCGCCAGTCGATCATGCCGCCGGCCGACCAGATCAGGTCGGGTTGTTCGTGGTAGTAGATCAGCGGGCCAACCGCCCCGATCTGTGGATCCGCCTCGGCACACGCCAGCATGCGCGCCAGGAAATCAGGTGCAACTTCGGTATCGTTATTCAGCAGCAGGGCGTAGTCGTAGCCATGTGCCAGCGCGTAGCGCAACCCGACATTATTGCCGGCGGCGAAGCCCAGGTTGGCACCGTTCTCGATCACATGCACATGCGGGAAGTGCGCCCGGATCTGTGCCGGGGTCTGATCGCTCGATGCATTGTCGAGCACCAGAATGTCGAAGAGCGCCCCTTCGACCGCCTGCAGTGATCGCAGGCATTCGAGCGTCAGCTCGATACCGTTGTAACACAGGATGATAATCAGTGTGCGCGGTGTCGGTTCCATCAGAACGATGCTTTACCATGGCGCTGCTGTAAGAAATCGACAATACCGCGCCACATGGCATCGCGGTGTTCGGCTTTGTGCCGCCACTTGGGCCGGATCGCATAACTCGTGAGGGTACGCAGGAGCTGCCCCCAGGTGTAGATCCATGCCGTTAGTGGTGCATGGTGCTTCTGCATCATCAAGAAATGATTACGTGTATTGTAATAGCTGACCATCGGCTTTGGCTGGTAATCACGCTGGACACCTTTATGCCAGAGCTGTGCCGCCGGAATATGCATGATCCGCCAGCCATGCCGGGTCGTGCGCAGGCACCATTCCGTCTCTTCCCAGTAATAGAAGAATCGTTCATCCAGCGCCCCAACCTGCTCGATTACTTGCCGGCGCACAAGGATGGCACAGCCCGAGATCCAATCCACCTGATGTGGTGCGGCATACTGCCCCTGATCCGGTTCTTTCTGGGCGAGATGCCACGCATTCCAATATGGGCCGATCCGCCCACCGGCCGACTGAATGGTGGTTGGTTCGTCATGGTGGTAGACCATCGGGCCGACGATGCCAAGGCGCTGATCCTGTGTGCCGGCTTCAACCAGGCGCTCAATACAATCAGGTGCCAGGATCGTATCCTCGTTGAGCACAAAGACCCAATCGGCACCAAGCTCAAGGGCTGCCATGATACCGACATTATTGTTGCCGGCATAGCCAAGATTCGCCGTGAGCGGAATGATCTGTACCTCGGGAAAGTGCTCGCTGATGGCTTCTACCGATCCATCAGTAGAAGCGTTATCGAGCACCAGCACCCGATGATTGGTATACGTACCGGATCGCAATGATTCAAGGCAGGCAAGTGTATCGGCGCGGCGATTCGTATTTAAGATGACCGTGACGACCAGCGGTTGTGTCATCGTGGGTGTTTCCTTTTGCATTGAGTATCAGACCAGCCATGCTTTCGGGAAGTTCTTCTCGACCTCGATCCCTTCGAACCGGCTGCTTGACCGTGCTCCATGGGTGCGAACCCACGCCGCCATATTCGCCAACCCTTCATCGAGCGTGTGGAGCCGGCGCTGGCCGAAAATGCGATCGAGCTTCTCGTGGGATGAAAAAGCGTTGAGCACTTCGTTCCGGGCCGGCAAATACGCGATATTGGGCTCAACCCCCATTGCACGTGCGATGGCATGCGCCAACTCGTTAATGGTATACGGTTGATCGGCGCCAATATTGAAGATCTGGTTGTATGCCGCCGGTGTGTCGATCGCATCCGCCATGATCGGTGCCATATCGCCAATATAACTGAATGCACGGGTCTGGCTTCCATCACCAAATACCGACATCGGCTTGCCCTGCAGGATCTGGTTCATGAAAATGCCGACAACATTGCGGTATTTGTCGGCGATATTCTGTCGCTCGCCATAGACATTATGTGGGCGGAAGATAATAAAATCCATGCCGAACATATGCTTTGCAGCGAGCAGATCCTGCTCAACCGCAAGCTTGGCGACGCCATACGGATCTTCTGGATACGGGCGTGTCTCTTCTGTCATCGGCAACTCGGGGCTTGCGCCATAGATTGCGATCGATGATGTAAAGACGAAGCATCGAACGCCATTGTTTACTGATGCGTTGATCAGGTTGATACTTCCGATCAGATTGTTTGTGTAGTTGAAGTGGCGAATAAAGTGGCTGAGCCCTTCGGCCGCATAGGCCGCCAGATGGTAGACACATGTAAACTGCCGCTCGGCAAAGAGCGAATTCACAAGCCTGATATCGGTAATGCTGCCCTGAACAAACGATGCGCCATCGACAATGTTCTCGGTATAGCCGCCACTTAAATCATCAAGTACTGTTACCTGATGGCCACGTTTCACCAGTGCTTCGGTCACATGCGAGCCAATGAAGCCCGCTCCGCCTGTTACGAGTATCTTTTCCAAGGTGTTGCTCCAATTACGATGTGCGCTGCATTGTTGTCTGTGCTACCAGCTGATCATACAGTCGGCACAGGTCGTTCATTTCTGTATCAATACTGCGTGGGGCAACGATACCGGCCCGCAGGCGCGGCAGCAGATCCGGTTCGTCGATCAGGCGTTGGAGCCTGGCCGTGAGATCGGCGGCATCGGCGACCCGAAAGTGCAGCCCGTCGATTCCGTCGCGCACCAGTTCGGCCATGCCGCCCAGGGCAGTGGTGATCACCGGCAGGCCGGCGGCATGTGCTTCGATAATCGCCAGTGGCGAGTTTTCGTACCA
>CALLZL010000672.1 GCA_937859575.1 uncultured Chloroflexota bacterium | reverse complement strand
GCGGGGCGCTGGATCATCTCGCACCTGATGCGTTACCCATGGCTGCCGGTTCTGTTTATCGGTTCGGCGATCGGCATGGCGATCTTGCAGAGCTCGGCGGCAGCGCTGGTGGGGCGTGCCTTCGATGCGATTGTTGGCGGCGGCGGGATGGAGCAACTCACGCAGGTGGCGCTGCTGATCCTGGGCGTGCGGGTTGGCTTCGGCCTGATCGATCTGCTCAACAGCTTCCTGGCGCAGATCCAGTCGCAGCTCATCGAGCGCAATGCTCGTGAAGAGCTGTATGTCAGCCTGCTGGGCAAAAGCCTGACGTTTCATAACCGCCAGCGGGTCGGCGACATCATGGCGCGGGCGACCAACGATGTGCAGCAGCTGAATGCGATGCTGACGCCAGGCGCAAGCCTGATCATTGAATCGATCATTTCGCTGGTGATCCCGCTGATCGCAATCGCCTTCCTCAATGTTGAGTTACTGCTGGTGCCGGTGCTGTTCTTGATCACCTTTCTGTTTGCGCTGCGCAGCTACAGCAACCAGCTGCGGCCGGTCGCCGGAGCATTGCGCATGCAGTTTGGCGTCATGAACTCGCGGTTGGCCGAGGCGATCTCGGGCATCGAGGTTGTCAAGGGGTATGCCCAGGAAGACCAGGAGCAGGAGCGTTTCAGCCAGAATGCGGGTCGCTACCGCGATCTCTTTGTGCAGGAGGGTGGTGTGCAGGCACGCTACCTGCCGCTGCTCTTGTATGGCGTCATGGTCGGCCTGGCCTTTGGCCATGCAGCGCTGCTCCTGACGCAGGGGCGCATCAGTGTCGGTGATGTGATTGCGTACATGGGGTTGCTCGAAATCCTGCGCTTCCCGACCTTCATTTCGCTCTTTACCTTTTCGCTGGTACAGCTTGGGATCGCCGGAGCGCGCCGGATCCTGGCGACGATCACGACCGAAACGGAACTGGACGAGAATGTTTCCGGTAGGCGTGCAGTGCTCGCAGGCGCGATAGCATTCGAGAATGTCACCTTCGGCTATGCCGCCGAGGATGATCCGGCATTGACGGCCGCCGGTATGCCGCAGGCACAGCCGGCCGCCGTGCTTAAACAGATCTCGTTTCGGGCTGAGCCGGGCGAAACGGTGGCGATCGTCGGCCAGACCGGTGCCGGCAAGACGACGCTGACGCGGCTGATCAACCGCACCTACGACACCAGCAGCGGCCGTGTCTTGATCGATGGGGTTGATGTGCGTGAGTGGAGCCTCGATAGCCTGCGTTCACAGATCTCGACGATCGAACAGGATATCTTCCTCTTCTCGCGTTCGATTGCCGAGAATATCGCCTTTGGTGTCGAGGCCGGCACCAGCCGGGCTGATATCGAGCGGGCAGCACAGCAGGCGCAGGCGCACGACTTCATCATGGAACTGCCCGACGGCTACGAGACGGTGGTTGGTGAGCGTGGGGTGACCCTTTCGGGCGGCCAGCGCCAGCGGATCGCCATTGCCAGGGCGTTTCTGACTGATCCACGCATCCTGATCCTCGATGATTCAACCAGCGCGATCGATAGTGCTACCGAAGATGAGATCCAGCAGGCGATGCGACGGGTGATGAATGGGCGTACAACGCTGCTGATTACCCACCGTATTTCGCAGATCCGCTGGGCGGATCGCATCCTGGTGTTGAAGAATGGCGAATTGATCGGCCAGGGCACACACGACGAACTACTTGCCGCCAGTGAGGCTTATCGGCGTATCTTTGTACGTCATGAAGCCCCGAGTGAGAGGAACTGAGCGTGGGCTTCATCATGGACGGCCTCGATGCCGAAGCGTATGATCGCAGTTATTCGGATCGCGAGTTGATCCGGCGAATCCTTGGCTATTTTCAGCCGCATACTATGCGCATGGTGCTGGTTGCCCTGATGCTGGTGTTGCTGTCGATTGTGGCGACAATCATCCCGATCCTGATCGCACGGGCGGTTGACATGCTGGCCGGCAACCCCGAACTCCAGCTGGTGGTTGGGATCGCGGCAATAGTGACCGTGCTCGGTGCGCTGACATGGGGTTTTAACTTTATTCGACAGATCTACTCGGCACGGGCAGTGGGCGATGTGGTGCTGGCACTGCGGCGCGACGCGTTTCGCGCCGTCACCCAACGCGACATGTCGTTCTACGACCAGTTCCCGTCGGGCAAGATCGTCAGCCGGGTGACATCCGACACACAGGATTTCGCCACGGTGGTGACACTGACGATCGACCTGATCAGCCAGTTGATGCTGGTGGTGATTATCTCGGTGGTGATGCTGGTCGTGAATGTCGAGCTAGCACTGATGACCCTGGCGGTGGCGCCACTGGTGATCGGGGCGGCACTCCTGTTTCGTCAGGCGGCGCGGCGCACGACGCAGCGGGCACAGCGGGCGCTGGCGTCGGTCAATTCCTCGATTCAGGAGACGATCAGCGGGATCGCGGTCGCCAAGAGTTTCCGCCAGGAAGCTGCAATCTATGGCCAGTTTCGCGATACCAACGCACTGGCATACCGGGTGCGGCTGCGGCAGGCGCTGGTGTTCGGCAGTATCTTTCCCTTCCTCAATACCGTTTCGGGAATCACAATTGCGGCGGTGGTCTATTTTGGTGGTGTACGGGCGCTCAGCGGGGTGATTTCGGTTGGCGACTGGTATCTGTTTGTGCAGAGTCTGGCGATCTTTTTCTTTCCGTTGACGAGTGTCGCTTCGTTCTGGAGCCAGTTCCAGCAAGGGCTCTCGGCCAGCGAGCGCGTTTTTGCCTTGATCGACGCCGAGCCGCGAGTCGTGCAGCATGCTGCCGAGCCGGTTGGTGCGATCCATGGCGACATCCGGTTCGATCAGGTGTATTTCCCCTATGATCGTGATGCGCTGACGATTGGCGGTGCCGGGGCACCGCCGCTGCCGGCCGGCGCGCAGTGGCTACTGAGCGGATTTTCGCTTGATATTCCAGCCGGGCAGACACTGGCGATTGTCGGGCATACCGGTGCGGGGAAGTCGAGCCTGATGCGCCTGATTACGCGTTTCTACGAATTTCAGGGTGGGCGTATTCTTGTTGATGGGCGTGATCTACGGATGCTTGATCTGGCGCAGTATCGGCGCAAACTCGGCCTGGTTCCGCAAGTGCCGTTTCTCTTCTCGGGAACCGTCGCCGAGAATATTCGCTATGGCCGGCCGGGTGCGAGTGATGCCGAGATTTTGAGTGCTGCACAGCGACTCGGCGACGAATGGATCGCAGATCTGCCGGAAGGGTTAGCAACCGATGTTGGTGAACGTGGGGCACGGCTCTCGCTCGGCCAGCGGCAGCTTGTGGCGTTGGCGCGGGTATTGTTGCAGGATCCAGCGATCTTCCTGCTTGACGAAGCGACGGCCAGTATCGACCCATTCACCGAAGCGCAGATACAGGATGGGCTCGACGTGGTGATGGGTGGGCGCACCAGTATCATTATTGCGCATCGGCTCTCGACCGTTCGGAATGCCGATCGGATCATTGTGATGAAACAGGGGCGTATGATCGAAGAGGGCACCCACGACAGCCTGCTGGTGCAGGGCGGCCACTATGCCGAACTGTATAACACCTACTTCCGCCATCAGTCGCTTGACTATAAACCGTGGGAAGGGGTGACGCGTGGGACATAGGGTGCGATCGGTCGTGGCACCGGAGCAACGATTCATGTGCGCTCTAGCCCCTTCTCCGCACAGTGCGAGAAGAAGGCTAGGGAGATGAGGGGAAACGGTGGCTGCTGCTTATTTGAAAGGTATTGGCACTATCCTGGGAGCGCTATCGTCCCGCCCGCATGCGCGCAAGATGCGCGCGATCCCAATAATCAACCATTCTGCACCTAGCTATAGGGCATGGGTTAAGCGATCTGATCAATAATCTGCACAAGCTGGCGTGCATTATGCTGTTTGCCGGCATCGCGATCGCGGCGGGCGGCGGAAGGCCAGTAGCTATGGCTGCGCAGAAAGAGCAGCTGATTACGGAACCACTCGCCGTCGCTGAACAGGCGGCCGAAGTTGGCGTATTCCTGGCGCAAGAGTTCGCTGCGCGCCCAGAAGTGCTCGGTTCCAAGCAGATCGAGATCGGCATCGGCCAGGATCTGTTCGTGCAGATTGTGTGGTGATTGCGGCAGGCGCGTGGCCATGATCATGCCGCTGATGCGTGCGATCTGTTCGCCAGTATAGCCAAACTCAGGTAAGACGGCTTCGGCAATTGCCACGCCGGCGGCCTCGTGTTCGATCTGCCGGATGACGAAGCCGATATCGTGGAAGAAGGCGGCGGTATGCAGCAAGACTCGATCGATACCGTTGATCTGGTGGGCGGTAGCGAGGCGCATGGCGGCCGGTGCGACATCATCGCGGGTATGGCGCAGCGAGTGGTAGGTGGTTTCGGGTTGGAGTTCGCTGCGCAGCCGCTCGATCGCATACCCACGTGCCGCTTCGAAATCGGGAATTGCCACGCCTCTGATCTCCGTGTCACCCTTATGGGGTAATAGAATAGATTCTTGTTTGAG
>CALLZL010000671.1 GCA_937859575.1 uncultured Chloroflexota bacterium | reverse complement strand
TCGCGCCCGTGCGGCCGGGCGCACCCCCCCCGGAGACGACGCGGGCCGCCCCCCCCCCCACACCTCCGGGCGGCCTGGGTCGGGGTGGGGTTAGGGGTCTTGGTCAGCTTCTCGACCCGTTGCAAAGAGTTGTTGGGCCCCCTCTACAAAACCCCGCCGCTACTATACTCGTGAACGTCATGAATGTCAAGCAGATCTGCCGCTGTCGATCCACCTTTAGCCGGGTCGCTCGGCACCAAAGACATCGGCTAGTTCGTTGGCGCGTTGCACCGCATCGACGAGATCGTTGCCAAGGTAGATGCCGGGCAGCCGCTGACGCAGATCGGGGTGCATGTCGAATACCCGCCCACTGTAGCCGAGCAACAGGCCGTTGTTGCGCTGTGCAACAATAAGCTGCGCCAGATCCAGCAGACCCGGCAGGTTTTCGGCAAGCGAGATCGAGGCGCAGATGAGCGCCGGGGCGAGGCGCTCGGCAAAAGCGGCAAATCCATCGAGCGCCACATCCTGGCCGAGGTAGATCGTCTCCCAGCCGCGCTGTTCGAGCAACAGCGCAAACATAAGCATGCCGATCTCGTGATGCTCTCCCGGTACACAGACGCAAATTGCGCGCGGCCCACGTGCAAACGGCGCATGCGTCTGCATCAATGCCAGCAGGCGCTGCCGGATGAAGTTCGAGATCAGGCGCTCTTCGGCAACATACAGATCGTTGGATGCCCAACGCTCGCCGACTTCGACCAGCAGCGGGTAGAAGAGCCGTAAGATCAGCTCTTCGGTAGAGAAGAGCGTCACGAGGGTGTTGACTTGCAAGTGCGCCTGGCGGATGTTCATGCGGCGCAGATTGGCGAAGAGCTCATTGCGCAGCTCGTGCCAACGCCGGGCTTCGAGGTGGCCGTTCTCTTCGGCGCCGCCGGCTATCGGCTCAGAAGCACCAACCAGCGATTCACCAAGCAACAGTACGGCCTGGCTGATCGCCATGCCATGCTCGGTACACTCGCGTAACCATTTGATGATCTCAATGTCGCGCTGCGAATAGAGCCGATGCCCATGATCCGAACGCTGCGGCTGCGGGATGCCGTAGCGCTGCTCCCATGCACGCAATGTCGACACATTGACCTGTGTCAGTTGCATGACGGCTTTGATGTTGTAACGCGGCACTTCAGAAAAGGTGCTCAGACGCCGAAGTTGCTCAATCATTGAGCGCACCCTCAGAACACTCAGCTTCCTGCGTGTCCCCCCAGCCACGGTGACTACGCACATATTATATCATAGTTTTGTTCACCTTTTGTAAAACCCCAACACCAATCCGAGGACGATCAGCAGCAGTGGGAAGATCAGCACACTACCGGCCAGCAATCCGGTGAGCTGTGACGCGATCACAATCACACCAACGGCGAAGAGTGCTACTGCGGGAAAGATCGGCCAGTTGTTACGGACCCCAAAGAGTGCCCGGCCAAGCAGGATCACGGTCATAAAGCCGAGCGCCAGCCCCCAGAGCACCGATGCGCCGCCGGTAATCGATGCGAATGTGACCCCGACGCTCAGGCCGGCCAGGATCGATGCCGGGATCAGCAGGCCATAGATCCGCTGCCAGAACGAGAAGAAATAGAAACAGCTGGCGATCGTCAGCAGCACAATACCGCCCGTCAGGTTCAGCTGGCTGGCAAACTGGTTGAGCAGCCAGAGTACGCCGAGCCCAATCAACGCCAGTGCCGCAAGGTTCTCGCGTGGGTAGATTCGCGTATCGGCCGGCAGTTCCTGTGGTAGTGCTGCGATCGGCTCGGCCAGTTGCTGAGTCTGCAGGCCGGCCGATGTCCGTTCGGCTTCACGAATGCGTGCGGTATCTTCATCGGTATAGTTCGTTGGTTGTGTCATGGTCTGCTTCCTTCTGTTCCGGTCGCCCGGCACATTGGCCTGGTGGTCGTGCCCGGCGACTGGAAACGATCGGGCGGAATACGCCGCTACTCTACAGTATAATAAGAGGGCTTTTGAAACACAGATGCCCGGGCCCGGAAATGAGTCGGCCCGTCTACGATGAAGGAGTCTGGTATGTCGATACTTGAGCATCTCTGGCAGAGCGACCCACAGGTTGCGCGTATTATCGCCGGCGAAGCCCGCCGGCAGCGCGATGGGCTGGAGTTGATTGCCAGCGAGAACTACACCAGCCGTGCGGTTATGGAGGCCCAGGGTTCGTTGCTGACGAACAAATATGCCGAGGGGTACCCCGGCAACCGCTACTATGGTGGTTGTGAATATGTTGATCAGGTTGAAGAGCTGGCGCGTCAGCGTGCTCGCGAGTTGTTCGGCGCTTCGTATGTTAATGTGCAACCACATTCGGGTACACAGGCCAATACTGCTGTCTATTTTACATTTCTCAAACCGGGCGACAAGGTACTTGGGATGGATCTTTCGCATGGCGGCCATCTGACACATGGCTCACCGGTGAATTTTTCGGGTCAGTTGTACAACTTCGTCGCCTATGGCATCGACCGCGAGCACGAAACGATCGACTACGAAGAGGTTGAAGCGATTGCCCAACGCGAACGGCCACGGATGATCACTGTCGGTGCAAGCGCTTATTCACGGGCAATCGATTTCGAGCGTTTTCGTGCCATCGCCGACACGGTCGGTTCGTTTCTGTTTGCCGATATTGCGCATCCGGCCGGCCTGATCGCCAGAGGCCTGTTGCCCAGCCCGATTCCGTATGCCCATGTTGTGACGACCACGACCCACAAAACGTTGCGTGGCCCGCGTGGCGGCATGATTCTGATGGGTCAGGATTTCGAAAATCCCTTCGGCCAGAAGGCGGCGCGCAGCGGCCGCACCCTGATGATGTCGGAACTGCTCGACAAGATGGTCATCCCTGGGGTTCAGGGTGGCCCGCTGATGCACGCGGTTGCGGCCAAGGCGGTCGGTTTCGGCGAGAACCTGCAGGAGTCGTTTACCACCTATGCCGCCCAGGTGATTGCCAATGCACGGGCTCTGGCGGCTGCCCTGATCGATCGCGGCTACCATGTTATCTCAGGAGGTACCGATAACCATCTGATGCTGATCGACCTCCGGAACAAGGGTGTTACCGGCAAGCAGGCCCAACTTTCGCTTGATGCCGCCGCTATTACAGTGAACAAGAATGCCGTACCATACGATGACAAACCGCCGTTGATCACCAGCGGGATCCGGCTCGGCACGCCGGCGCTGACCACCCGCGGTATGCGTGAGGCCGACATGGAACGCGTTGCCGGCTGGATCGATGAAGTCATCCGCCATATCAACGACGCACCCACCCATCAACGGGTTGCCGCAGAAGTGGCCGCCTTCTGTACCGCCTTCCCGGTTCCCGGCGTAGAAGGGCACGACGAAGTATGAAGCTTGATGGTCTGCGCATTACCGTGATCGGCGCCGGTGCAATGGGCGAAGCCATGATCGGGGGCTTGCTGCGCCACGAGTTGGTGACCCCCGATCAGATCACAGCTACCGGCCCGCGAAGTGAGCGGCGTGCCGAGCTCGAACGGCGCTATGGCATTCATACCACTGCCGATAATGTCGCCGCCGCCCGCTGGGGTCAGGTGGTGATTGTCTCGGTCAAACCGCAAACCCTGCCCAAGGTGCTGGTCGAGCTGCGGGGTGCCTTGCAGGAAGGCGAACTGGTGATCTCGGGGATTGCCGGCACACCCATCCGTACCTTTGTCGAAGAACTTGCCCATTCGGCAGTCGTGCGCTCGATGTCGAACACCCCGGCTCAGATTGGCGAGGGGATGACCGTCTGGACGGCGAGTGCGGCCGTGACGGAAGAGCAGCGCGGCTGGGCGCGCATGGTGCTTGGCTCGCTTGGCCGCGAACTCTATGTGACCGACGAGAACTATCTGGATATTGCCACTGCGATCAATGGCCCCGGGCCGGGCTACTTTTTTATGGTGATGGAGGCGATGATCGATGCCGGAGTGCACCTTGGCCTGCCGCGCTATATGGCGCACGATCTTGTATTGCACACCATGCTCGGTTCGGTACGCTACGCCATGCAGAGCGAGCGCCATCCGGCCGAATTGCGCAATGCCGTTACTTCGCCGGGCGGCACGACGGCCGCCGCACTTTATGAGCTCGAGCGCTGCGGCCTGCGCACGGTGCTGACTGATGCGATCTGGGCCGCCTATCGTCGCTCGGCCGAGCTGGGGAAGAGCAAATGACCCCGCGCGATAACCTGGTTGTGGTATTGCACCGGCCGCAACGGCTCGTCAATATTGCCGGTGTCGTCCGTGCTATGAAGAACATGGGGCTGCACCGGCTGCGACTTGTGGCTCCGGTGGAATATGAGCCGTTTGATATTGCCGGAATCGCCCATCGCAGCGAGGATCTGCTGGCAGCGGTGCAGATCAGCGAGACACTCGACGACGCACTTGCCGATTGTGTGTATGTCGTCGGCACAACAGCCCGGCCGCGAGGATCGGCGGCACAGCTGTTTACTCCGCGCAGTGCCGCCGCCGAATTGTTGCAACGCGCTTCCTATGGGCCGGTGGCACTGCTCTTCGGCCCGGAAGACAACGGGCTGACGAATGCCGATCTCGATCGTTGCCATGCCTTGCTGCATATTCCTACTACGGCGGAGTATGCCTCGCTCAATCTGGCACAGGCGGTCTTGATCGTCTGTTATGAACTACTGCTGGCGCATGATCCACCCCCGACACTGCCGGCGTACAGTGCCGCCCCGGCAACGGCCGCGCAGCTTGAGCGGCTTTTTCATGCTGCCGAACATGCGCTCTGGTCGGTGGAGTTCTTCAAGGCGCATCTGGCCGAGGGGATGATGCGTAGTGTGCGCAGCCTGGTGCACCGCGCCCAACCAACCGCCCGCGAAGCGGCGCTGCTGACGGCCATGTGCCTGGAGACAATCAACTACCTGCGTCGCAGCGGCCGATCATAGGTGGTTAGCGCAGCGCCGTATGTACCATTGCCTCAAGCTCTTCAAACACAAAGGGCTTTGCCAGGAAGTGCAGCCCCCGCGCCGGGCCAAGCTGGGCAATCGCATCGGCC
>CALLZL010000670.1 GCA_937859575.1 uncultured Chloroflexota bacterium | reverse complement strand
TCGAACAGCTTGAGCGCGGCGGCGCTGAGGTATGGCCGATAGCTGAGCACTTCGAGGCCGGCATGTTCAAAACGAGCGCTCCAGTCGGCGGCACTGAGGGTGTTGAAATGGTATGAGATCTTGTTGAACCAGCGGCCGTAGCGGCTGCCGTCGAGCCCAAGGGTATCGAGGATCGTAGTGCCGAGCAGATCCTGTGGAAATCGGTGGCCAACCACCGAAGCGATAAAAATACCGCCGGGGCGTAGTGTCCGTGCAACTTCGCGCAGCGTTTCGTCGAGCGGCACGACGTGTTCGAGCACGCAGTTGCTGATTGCACTGGCGAAGGTGTTGTCGCCAAACGGCAGAGCGGCGCCATTGGCGATGCTCAGGCCGGCATACACACCGCGGCTGTGCGCCTCGTGGGTATCGCTGACGATCGGATCGATGCCGAAGACATGTTTGCCGGGGAACGCAATCTGGACGAATGTACCGTCGCCCGAACCGACATCAAGGATCGGTTCGGCGAGATCGGGGGCCAGTTCGGCAAATAACCGCGCTTCGATCGAGCGGATCATGGCGCGGTGGATCGGAAGTGTCAGTAAGTGGGGTCGCAGGAAATCCGAGTGTGTCATGCTGTTCTCGATGGTATTGGTAAATATGTTGCGTCATTATAGTATACGCGGCCGGGTGTCGTGCAGCAGGTGGTGGGCGGCATTGCGCCCCGAAAGGAGCACAAGTGGGATGCCGCCGCCGGGGTGGGTACCGCCGCCGGCATAGTAGAGCCCGCCAAGTGCCGCCGAACGTTGTGCCGGCCGGAGAAACGCCGACCATGGCCGGTTGGAGGCCAGGCCATAGATTGCGCCGCCGGGGGCATTGTAGCGTGCTGCGATATCGGCCGGGGTCATCATCCGTGCAATCATGATCCGCCGTTCGAGCCCCACCAACCCGCAGGCTTCCAGCTTACGCAGCACCAGATCGCGGTATGCCGGCGCTTCGCGTTCCCAGTTGACGCGGCTGCTCGATGGGGCGTTGACGAGTATGAACAGGTTGCTGCATCCGGGCGGTGCCAGCTGCGGATCACTAACCGATGCTGCACATACATAGATTGTCGGGTCGGGGTAGGGTACCCCGTGGCGGGTTATGGCGGCAAATTCACGGCGATAGTCAGCGGCGAAGAAGATATTGTGGTGTTGTAGCTCGGGGTATTGGCCATCGACCCCAAGCATCAAGACGAACCCGCTGTACGAAAGCTCGCCTGCCGGTGCTGCCAGGCTGCCGCCAAGCAGGGTTGTGGCAACATAGCGCGGATCAACATTGGCGATGATTGTATCAGTAATCAGTTGTTCGCCGCCGGCCAGCGCTACACCGGCTACCCGGCCACGATGAATCAGAATGCGTTCGGCTGCCGTATTGCAGTGAATGGTGACCCCCAGCCGGCGGGCGGTGCGTTCGAGTGCCCTGGCGATCTGGTACATACCACCGTGCACATGCCAGCCGCCCTGCATGAGTTCGACATAGGCGATGAGATTGAAGGTTGCCGGTGCCCGATAGGGCGAAGAGCCGTTATAGGTTGCATAGCGGTTGAAAACCTGCCGCAGATATGGGCTACGAAAGAACTCGCCCAACGACTGGTCAACGGTACGTAGTGAGTCGATCGCTGCTGCATCACGCACCAGGCGATAGTTGAGCATATCACGCAGACCACCAAATGGCCGGATCAAGAACGGTTCGGCAACTGCAGCGTAGATCCGGCCGCTGTAGGCCAGAAAGCGCGTAAATCCAGCGACATCGCCCGGTTCGAGGCGGGTAATCGCCTGTGCCAGTTGCGGCAGATCCTGTGCCATATCGAAACGCGTGCCGTCGCGCCACCAGTAGCGGCAGAGTGGATCAACCGGTGAGATCGTTAACTCATCCTCGAGGTGGCTCCCTGCCAGTGCAAACAGTTCACGCAACACCCATGGCATGGTCAGCAGCGATGGGCCGGTGTCGAATCTGAAGCCGTCGGCTTCCACCAGGTTTAATTTGCCACCAAGGCGCTCATTCTGCTCGATCAGGGTAACCCGCCGGCCATGGGCCGCCAGGGTGATCGCCGCCGCCAGGCCGCCAAGTCCTCCACCTATCACCACCGTTTCACTCACAGAGACCTCCATTGTTGCTGGTTGCAAGAGTCTACGCAGCCGCTCACGCAATAGATTGTGTGCCGGCTATGCTCTGTTGACTCAATACTTGTCGCAATAATACCCAGAGAATAGGGCTATAATATATGCACATAACATCAATACATGGTGTTGGCATGCGTGAGCGAATCGCCCGGTTTGCCTCCTGGGTTCTGTATATCGAGACCAATGATCCAGTGCGCCGGATTCAGAACCGAATGCTGGCAGCAGTGCTTGTGATCATGCTGCCCTTTGGCCTGCTACAGGCTTTTGCATTGGCAACATGGCTCGAACGATTCGCGATCATGGCCGGAAGCCTCGCTATTCTGGTCGCCTTTTACTACAATCGGCGCGGCACCACAGTCGGAACCATCCTGTTTACTGTCATTGCCGTGCTTGCCGTTGGTGTGCTGGCACATCCGGATTCATTCACAGCCCCCCCCGAACTGCCGGTAATCATCGATAGTGCGCTGATCATTCCGGTTGCGATTGCCGCCATGTTTCTTGGGCCGCGTGCCGCTGCACTGAGTTGTATCGGCACAATCTGCGTTTTGCTGCTCGGAGCATGGCTACGTGGTACGCCGGCCAGCCATATCATCAACTTTCTGGTGTTTGGTGTTGCAACGATAGTGGTACTGAGCGCACTACTGGCGGCCGGTGCAGCAACCTATATGGCGGCGTTGCGACGCGTGTATGTGCTGAATGACGAGGTTGAGGCGCGGGTGGGCGAACGCACAGGCGAACTCACTCCGGTTGTGGCACAACTGCAGGCGATCCGGAGTGAGATCGAACAGCGCGCCGAAACCCGCGCCCGCGAAACCACCGAAGTGGTGCACGATATGCGCAACCATATGACGACCCTGGCAGCGGCGGTCGAGTTGCTGGTGCTCGATAGCGAAGATGCCGGTCTGGATCCGGCGGCGGTGGTGCGGATGCGCACAACCTTCGAGCATGCATTCGATGCGCAGCGTGAACTGCTTGATGCGTTACACGAAGCGGCCTTGTTGCAATCAAATGCACTGGTGTTGCAGCGTACTATGGTGGATCTGGCATACCTGGTGCGGCATGTTGTGATGCGGGTGCAACCACGCTATGATCGCGAGCAATGTGCCCTCGAACTTGATCTGGCGCAGGATCTGCCGATCATTCAGTGTGATGAACGGCGCATGATACGTGTCTTGCAGAACCTGCTTGATAATGCGCTGACCTATACGGCCGCCTACCGCAGTGACGGACGACGCGTCTGTGTGCGGGTCTGGTGTAGTGATCAGCAGGCGATTGTGCAGGTGATCGACAATGGTCCCGGTATCGCTGCCGAACAGATTGCGACCCTTGGTGAACGCTATCGCCGTATTGTGACGGGTGTTGGTACCCCGGAAGGGTCGGGGATCGGCCTGAATGCCAGTATCGGGATCGTGGCATTGCATGGCGGTAGCCTGCAGATCATGTCGGCCGGCCTTGGCCAGGGGGCAACCGTTGAGGTACGGCTGCCGTTGCCGGCTGCACTCGCCGCACCAGTGGCCGAGATTCGCTAGATCGCGCTGGTTGCCGGCAGCGGGCGCATACACAGGGTTCTATAGCGAAGTGCAGAGACATTGAACCATCCGCATCCTGGGAGCGCGGGCGTCACGCCCGCATGCGCAAGATGCGCGCGGTCCCAATGATCAACCATTGTGCACCTGGCTATGAACGCAATACCTTTCAAATAAATACATGCAACCCCGCCTACCCCCTCACCCCAACCGCTCTCCCACTACGAGCGGGGCTTTCTTCCGCATCCATGTACGCTCTACCCCCTTCTCCCACTGCGAAGAGAAGGGGGTAGGGGGTTGCGGAGAAACGGTGACCGGTGCTTATTTGAAAGGTATTGCTTCTAAACGGTTGTCACATCGCTCTCCCCCAGTGCGAATGCGTCATCCTGCGGATCGTAGCCGATCTGAGCCCGGGCATCGCTGATATCGAGCCGCTTATAGCGGTTGTTCGAAACGCCATGATACACACCAAAGCGCAGATCGTCGGGGGCTTCGATACTGGCAATCACCAGCCGGACACAGTCATCGAGGGTGAGTACTGAGCTGAGAAATGGATTGCCGGGGTAGATCCATTCACGGTTGGTTGGTGCAACCACGGCACCAAAGCGCAGGCAGATCACCGAGAGGTTGTGCTGATCGGCGTAGAGCCGGCCAAGCACTTCGCCCCAGGCTTTAGTGGCCCCGTACAGGTTGAGCGGCCTGAGCGGCATGCTGGTGTTGATCTGCGTTTCGGTCGGGTAACCGGCCACCGCGTTGATACTGCTGGCGAATATTACCCGCCGGCAACCGGCTTCGGCGGCTGCCTGAAAGATATTGTATGCCCCGACAACATTGGCCGGCAGGAGGGTCTCCCAGGGGGCGAATGTACGCGGATCGGCACCCAGATGGATCACAGTATCGATGCCGCGGCATAATGGCCGAACACGTTCGAGATCAACCAGATCGACAGCACTGAACGGGTAGGGCGGCATTGGTGATGGCTCGTGGATATCGGTCAGCCGTAGTTCGTAGTTCCCGGCGAATGCGCTGATCAAAAAGCTGCCGATCTTCCCTGCCGCCCCGGTGATGAGGAGTGTGCGCGACACGTGAAACACCCTTTCGTATAACCATGCGCCGTGCTTCGCAGCGTAGCGTTGCGAGTGCCGGTGCACAAGAACCGGATCACGCCCAGGTGAGCGCCACGCCGAGGAATGCATCACGCTGGTCGATCAAGCCGCGATACATCGCATCAAGCTGCCCGCCGTCAACAACATGGGTCACGAGATCGTCGATATTGAGCTTGCCGCTCTCGGCCAGATGCACCAGCAACGGCAATAGATCGGAAGAGCGTCGTGTAGGGAAAGAGTGTAGATCTCGGTGGTC
>CALLZL010000669.1 GCA_937859575.1 uncultured Chloroflexota bacterium | reverse complement strand
CGCCGCCGAGGTGCGTTGCGCTATGCTGCCGCAGTGTGGCAATACCTATATTACGCCGGCTGCTGCTCTCGGCCAGCACATCATTCACATGGAAGCCGCTACCGTCATCTTCAACCGAGACATGGATCCCGTCGCCGCTGACATCAAGCAAGATGCGGGCCTGGGTGGCGTTGGCATGCTTGACGACATTATTCAGGGCTTCTTGCACAAAGCGGAAGATCGCAACTTCGTAGTGTGATGGCAGGCGCGCATCGGCATTTTGCGTCATCAGGTTGATTTCGAGTTTGTTCTTTTCGGTAAACTGCTGCACATAGCGCCGGAGTGTCGGCACCAGGCCGAGATCATCGAGTGTCATCGGGCGCAGATCAAAGATGAAACGCCGGATATCCTGCAGAGTTGTGTTAATGGCGGCCTTGAGCGAACCGAGCTCCGACCGTGCCATGTCGATGTCGCGGTCGATCAGGCGTTGGCAGATCTCGGCGCGCAGCACCAGATTGCTCATCGATTGAGCCGGGCCATCATGCATCTGCAGAGAAATACGCAGGCGTTCTTTTTCCTGGGCCTGAATGATATTGGCGATCAATTCCTCGCCACGTTCGGCCGGTCGTGATGCACCAGCGGCGGCATTCAGATTGAGAAACGGCTCTAACGCATTGATCAATTCGAACAATTGCGACTGCCGATTCTTCATCGTCTGCTGCCGGAATTGCAGTTGCTCAAGCTGGTTAAGCATCGCCATGAGCCGCATCTCGACTTCGTGTGCCGAGGTGAAGAGGTTTTTGATATCCGACTTGTTGTAGCGATCAACATTGACTTCCAGATCGCGCAGCCGATTGGATACTGCAACTTTGCGCTGTTGCAATTTATCGACTTCATTTGAATTCTGGCGAATGAGATTCTCGATCTCGACAACTTCTCGCCGCACTTTGTCGAGCTCGGCACTCGCTTTACTGTGCAGTTCCTGGATCGATTGCGGCTGATCTCCTGAAGTCACGGTGACCTCCCTCAAGCCGTATAATGCTACGCCTGTCTGTTCCGCGTCATTATACGTTGCCCTGGTAACTTGCGTCAACGTAGCACGGGCAAGGATCGCTTCGTGTGAAGGGGGCAGCCCTGCGTCGTCGCCCTTTCCTCGGAGAGCTGCGGCGCTGCACTCAGCATGACCGTCCAGCTTCCCGTAACCTACCGGTTACGAGAACGCACATGCCCTGTGGGCGCGGAGCGGTAGATTGACCAGCAGTAAGCGCCGCCCGTATAATGGAATTAGCGCGGCTGCCGCTTTTCAAAACGTAATCGCCAGACGGTCACAAGTGCTTCGAGAACGATCCGGCGCGACATCTTGGAGTGGCCGACGCGGCGGTCGGGGAAGATGATCGGCACTTCACCGATGCGGAATCCGGCCTGGAGTGTGCGGTAGGCCATTTCGATCTGAAACGAATAGCCGTTCGAGCGCAGGGCTGCCAGATCGATTGCTTCCAGTACACGCCGCCGGTAGCAGCGAAAGCCACCGGTGGCATCGCTGACGGGCATTCCCAGGATCAGGTGTGCATACAGATTGCCGCCCCGGCTAATTAATCGTCGCAGTGCACCCCAATCGGTTGTACCGCCACCCGGAACATAACGTGAACCGATCACAAGATCGTACTCTTGCTCGGCGGCGGCCAACAGGTGTGGCAGATAGCCCGGATCATGCGAGAAATCGGCATCCATTTCGAAGATATATTCGGCTCCTTCGGCCAGCGCACGACGAAATCCGGCAACATATGCCGTGCCCAACCCGAGCTTCCCCGGGCGTGTGAGCAGGCCGACACGTGGTTCGTCTGCCGCAATCGCAGCAACAACATCGGCGGTGCCGTCGGGTGAGTTGTCATCGACCACCAGAACGCGAAAACGTGGCTGTTGCAGGATCTGGTTGATCAATATATCGATATTATTGCGCTCGTTGTAGGTCGGGATGACGATGGTGCTATCTACGATATCACGTGTCACGTAGGTTGTCTCCAGACGCCGTAGGATGGGAGCGATCATCATACCGCCTCCTCTTTGCAACTATATGCCATGATGCGCTGGTCTGCATCTGTTGGCGGGTTCGGTATAGCCGGTTCACACCAAAGCATGCGTTTCAAGCTGCTTGTAGCATAATCCGCTTTGCCGCAGATAAGGTAAGCAACTTGATCACAATCTGTACACACCCTGGGAGGAACAGCTGCATATGACAGCCCCTGAGGTTCGGCCGGCTGGTTGGCTGCGCCCCACGCTGGATCACGTCTGGCTGGCGGCGGCATTATGCCTGTTTGCTTTGCGCCCGCTGCTCACGCCGGTGCCGCCCAATGACTTCTGGTGGCATATGGCGCTCGGGCGTGTGATTGTCGAGACTGGTGGCATCCCACTGGCGGATCTCTTCTCGTATACGCGTGCCGGCGAGGCTTTCTACAACCAGGCGTGGCTGGCACAGCTTGTGATGTATGCACTGTATTCGCTTGGTGGCCTGCCGCTGTTGTTGATTGTTCAGTCGCTGCTGATTACGGCAGCCTATGGCCTGTTGTTGCGCCTCTGCCTGCTACGCACCGGGCGCCTGCGTCTGTGTGTTGTTGTGCTGCTGCTTGCAACAATGCCGCTCTCGTTCGATAACTGGACGATCCGACCGCAGAGTTATGCGTTTCCCATCTTTGTCGCATTTCTGACACTGCTGAGCGAGTATCGGCTTGGTCGTTCCAATCGGCTCTGGTTGCTGCCGCTGCTCATGATTCTGTGGGTGAATCTGCATGGTTCGTTCATCCTGGGCCCAGTGCTGATCGGCCTGGTTTTGATTGCCGAAATGGCCAAGACCTTCCGGCCGGGTGCGGTGGTGCCCGAGGCACCAATGCCGGCCACGATGGCACGCCAGTTGATCGGATGGGGCGCACTTACGACCCTTGCCATGCTGTTGAACCCGCGCGGCCCAGGTGTACTGGTGTATGTTCGCGATCTGCTCAGCAGCAGCCAGGTTACTTCGCTGGTAACCGAGTGGGCGGCACCGACGATTCGCGATACCAACGGGGCGATCTTCTTTATCTTCCTGATCGGGTGTATTGTGGTGCTGACCTATGCGCGGCGTACGCCCGATTTCACCGATCTGCTGCTGGCCGGGGCGCTGCTCTGGTTAGCGCTTGGCGCAACCCGTAATATTGTCTGGTTCGGTTTTGTTGCCACACCCCTGCTGGTAACGCAGGCAGCCACGCTGCTGCGCGCACCGGCGCAGCGGCGCTTCAGTGGGTCGCCGCTGATCAATATGCTGCTGATCGGCCTGCTTGGCCTCTTACTGCTCATCGGATTGCCGTGGCTCAAACCGGCCCTGCTGCCGCCATCGATTGGTGCCTTGACGGCCCCCGGCACGCCGCAGGCGGCCGTTGCAGCCCTGCAACGCGAAGAGCCACGGCCGCAACGGCTGTTTCATGCCATGGGGTATGGATCGTATCTGATCTGGGCCGCACCCGAGCAGCCGGTCTTTATCGATCCACGGATCGAACTCTACCCATTTGAACAGTGGGTCGATTATATTGATCTCGGGCGAGCGCGTGATGTCGAGCGCCTTCTCGGGCAGTATCGCTTCGATGCCATGTTACTTGATACTATTGATCAGGAGGCGCTAATAACCTATCTAGCGGCTGATCCGGCCTGGGTTGAACGGTATCGTGACGAGCAGACGGTGCTCTTTGTGCGGAGTGCGAGGTAAGGTATGATGCGCTTCCTGAAGCGCCTGTTTCGCCTGGGGCGATCGACTGGCGGCGATGCCGACACGTTGGGTCGTGAATTTGGCGTTGGTGATCTCATCGAACGGCGTTTCGAGATCGAAACCACCCGCCGCGGCTATATGGGGGTTGTCTATATTGCATATGATCGGCATCTGAAGCGCCGCGTTGTACTGAAAACCTTTCAGAACAAGTATCTGTGGGATGAAGAGGCGATTGCACGTTTCAATGCCGAAGTCGAGCTCTGGATGCGGCTCGGCCAGCATCCCAATATTGTGAGCGCCTATGATCTGCGTATGCTGCTCGGTAAGCCGCATGTGATCGCCGAGTATGTGCATGGCGGCACCCTGCGCACACTGGTGGGGCATCTCTCGCTGCAAGAGACCCTTGATTATGGGATCCAGATCTGCCGTGGGATGCAGTATGCGTTTCAGCATGCGGCTGTGCTGCATCGCGATCTGAAACCGGATAATGTGATGGTGACACTCGACGGCCAGGCGAAAGTGACCGATTTCGGCCTGGCACGCCTGCTGCCGACATGGCAGTGGGCCGAGCATCTGCGTGACCCGAATAGCGCGGCGATGCGAATGCGGGCCACCATCACATCCGACGAACTCGGCGGGACGCTGCCGTATATGGCGCCTGAGCTTTTCGAGGGTGCCGGGCAGTCTGGCACGTGGACGGATGTCTATGCGTTTGGTGTGTTGCTCTATGAATGTATGACCGGAAAACTACCGTTTGATGCGATACGCGACGAGTCGCTCATCCGGCTGCATGTCTCGGCACCACCCCGCGATCCACGCACCCTCAAGCCGTCGCTGCCGCCGCAGCTCACGGCAATTGTACTGCGTTGCCTTGCAAAGCGCCCTTCCGAACGCTACCAGGATTTTGATCAGGTTGAGGATGCATTACAGCATGTGCGTGCTGATCTGTTTGGCAGCTTCTACACCGCAACATGGCCTGAAGATGATGCCGCAGAAAGCGAACGTGCCACCGAGCGCGGCCTGGCGCACATGCAACTGGCCGAATACAAGGAGGCATTGCGCGCCTTCAACCAGGCGGCCGGCCTCGATCGACAGCGCGCCGATAGCTGGCTGCATATCGCCAGGGCTAATCTAAGCCTCTGGCAGTATCACGAAGCGCTCAATGCCGTCGAAGAGGGGTTGCGCCGAGCGGTAAGCCGCAATGAGTTCGGCCAGTTGTATGGTGAACGGGGCAATATCTATACGGCGATGGAACTGCCCGACCGGGCCATGGCAGCCTATGATCAGGGGCTTTCGTATACGCCGAATGCGCCGG
>CALLZL010000668.1 GCA_937859575.1 uncultured Chloroflexota bacterium | reverse complement strand
CTCGACCGACTGCCGCATGCGCGGATCGTACATGGTCGGCACGATCAAACGGATGGTGGCCGACCCTCCCTTCACTCGCGCCAACTGATGCATGAGCAGTTCGAGAGAATGAATCGAAAATGGCTCGATAGTCGTGGGAGCGATCACATCAGTCGCAAAGACGAGCGCATTGATGTTGAACTGGCTGAGTGAACCACCACAATCAACAAGGATGAAATCATAGAGCGGCACTAATGGCCGGAGCGCCTGTTCGAGGGCACGGCTCCAGTCAGGGCGCTGAGCGATCTGCGGCAGGGCACCGAGCAGTGTCTGATCGGCAGCAATGAGATCGAGCCCGGCACGGGCAGGGGTAATACATTCGGCGGCCGGAACACCATCGATGAGTGTCGAGTAGAGCGTACGGCGCGGGCGTACACCTAGCGCCATGGCAAGGTTTCCCTGAGCATCGGTATCAACGAGCAGCACACTGGCCCCTTTGAGTGCCAGGCCAGCCCCGACACTAACGGTGGTGGTCGTCTTGCCAATACCGCCCTTCAGGTTCATGATCGCGAGTGTTCGCCCCATTCCTCGCCTTTCGTACCGATTGGTGGCTGCTCAACAACTGCCATGATCTAACCGCTTGTATACAAACGATCAACTGTTTAGGTGTATAATATATCGAAGATCGTAAACATGTATCCGGCTACCGGTGCCGGATGTGAGTCAAAGGAAAGCAAGATACACTATGTCGAACCCAGCAATTACTATGTATGGAACCCCCTGGTGCGGCGATTGCCGGCGTGTCCGGCGGTTGTTCGACGAACACCAGATCGGGTATAGCTATATCGATATCGAGCAAGACGACAAAGCGCGCCAGTATGTGATTGACGTCAACCGCGGCAATCAGAGCGTACCGACAATCATCTTCCCCGATGGTTCGGTGCTTGTTGAGCCGTCGAATAGCACCCTGAAGCAGAAACTCGAACTGCTTGGGATCGCCTGAGCCTCAATAAAAGTTGGAACCGTCAAGATACCGGTGAGCATACCGGCGTGGGTAACGCCAACATGCTCACCGGTCTTTGTTTAGAGAATGCGGTTGACTTCGATGATCTGATCATGCCCGGGGCCAACCGAGATATATGAAAGGCGGGCACCAACCAGTTCGCAGAGCCGCGCCACATAGCTACGCGCCTCGGCGGGCAGGTGATCGAATGAACGAATATCGGTTGTTGGGCTCTGCCAACCGGGCAGTTCTTCGTAGATCGGTTCGACTTTACTGAGGATGGCCGGATTGGTGGGTGGATGATCAAGCTCGGTGTCGTGGCGGCGATACCCGATACAGATCTTGATCGTCGGCAGTTGATCAAGCACATCGAGCTTGGTAACAGCCACATTATCGATACCGTTGATCCGCACCGCATAGCGTGCCATGACGGCATCAAACCAACCTACACGCCGCAGGCGGCCGGTAGTGGTACCGACTTCGGCCCATGGCGTGCCGATCTGGCGTAGGGTATCGGCCGTTTCACCTTCGACCTCGGTGGGGAAGGGGCCTTCGCCGACACGGGTTGAGTAGGCTTTGAAAACACCGATCACCGCCGCAATATACCCCGGTGCTACCCCTGATCCCTGTGCGGCACCGGCGACACCCGGCGGCGACGAGGTAACATATGGGTAGGTGCCGTGATCGATATCGAGCAGCGCACCCTGTGCCCCTTCGAGCAGGATCGGCAGATCACGATCCAGCGCACGTTGGATGATCGGGTAGGTATCGGTGACATAGTTGCTGAGCTGGCTGCCGAAGTTGAGGTAACGCAGGAAGATTTCGTGCAGCGAAAGTGGCGGCACCTTGTAGAGCGCCGTCAGCATACGGTTCTTCACTTCGAGTGCCTGACGCAGGCGCGAGAGCAAAGTCTCTTCGTGCACCAGATCACCCATGCGGATCCCGATGCGCGCCATTTTGTCGGCATAGGCCGGGCCGATGCCACGCCCGGTCGTGCCGATCTTCCCGGCACCGCGCAGGGTTTCATCAATCTGATCCTGGGTCACGTGGTACGGCATCACGACATGCGCCCGATCACTGATGAACAGCTTGGTGGTGTTGATTCCGCGACCCTGCAAGCCGTCAAGCTCCTTCAACAGTACTTCGGGGTCGATCACCATGCCGTTGCCGATGATATTGACGGTACTCGGATCGAAGATCCCCGACGGCACGGTATGTAGTTTGAATGTGCCCTGGCGGTTGACGACGGTATGGCCGGCATTGTTGCCGCCACCGTATCGAATCACGAGGCGCGCACGCTCGGCGAGCATGTCGACGATATGGCCTTTGCCTTCGTCGCCCCATTGCGCTCCAATTACTGCGACGACCGGCATCGCGTGTCCCTTCTGCTTACAATGGTTGTGTTGCACCAGCCGACCTTGCCGCACAACACTCAATAAAACACAGACCTACTTGCTCGATGCTGTGGCATCCTCTCACAAACGACACAAACACTCATATATTCATGAGGGGGTAGGTCAAACCTGCTATATTATACCGTATGCTGTTCTTACATTCTCACTGGTAGGGCTAGGTCAAAGTTCGTGAGGCTCCGCCTCTTACTCTGTTTTCCAGGTGTTTCTGGCGGCGAAGCCGCCAGAAACACCTGGAAAAGAATACTCGGGGGCGGCTTCGCCACCCCCGAGCCCCACCGGAGGTAACTTTGACGGAGCTCTATCGCACTGGAGCACTCCATGGATGCCTCGGTTGTTGCAATTATTGTGCAACTGATCTTTCTGGAAGGAATTCTTTCGATTGATAATGCGGCGGTGCTTGGCGCGATGGTCGCACATCTGCCGAATAATAGATCGATCCCCTGGCCGCAACGGCTGCTGTTCCTTGGCACATGGCTGAACCCGTTGTTGGGGCCGCAACGGCAGGCTGCTTTGAAGGTCGGCCTGCTTGGTGCGTATCTCGGGCGCGGATTGATGCTGCTGCTGGCAGGAATATTGATCCACAATCCATGGGTACGCATCATCGGCTCGGCCTACCTGGTGCATCTGGCGATCAGCCATTTTGCCACCGTCTATCATGCACAACGTGGTGAGTTTTTCGGCCACGAAGTGAAGGCTATCACGCGGCCGGCCGGCGGCTTCTGGGCGACTGTGCTGGCGATCGAACTTGCCGATCTGGCGTTCAGTGTCGATAATGTGATTGCTGCCGTGGCACTTTCGCAGGCGCTGTGGGTGGTGTTGCTTGGGGTTGCGATCGGGATTGTGATCATGCGTTTTGCGGCGACAATCTTCAGCCGCATGATCAGCTGGGAGCCGGCACTTCAGCATGGTGCGTATCTGCTGTTGTTCGCCATTGGGGCCGAACTGTTGATCGAGGAGTTCTTCGGCCTGCATACCGGCGAGTTTACCCAGTTTGGCGTCTCGGCCGGGATCCTGTTTCTGACGGTCGCGGTGGCGCGGGTGCCGTTCTTACACTGGGTGCCGCGTATGCTTCACCCGTTGCTGGTAGTGTTTGCCGTGATCGAAGGTATCGTGCAGCGAATCATGCTGGTGCTGGCAGCGCCTTTCCGGCGCAAGCGCAATTCGTTACCGTAATCCGGAGGATGCCGATGAATACTGCAGATCTGATGACCCGATCGCTTCAGGCGATGCCGCAGGGCCACACAATAGCCGGCATTCTGGCGGCAGCTCTGCGGGCGGCTGATCCGGCCGCCGCAGTACATCGCGCACTGCAACGCCATGGCACGACCATGCGGGTCGCCGAGCGCCAGTACGACCTGGCAGCCTACGATCGGGTGGTGCTGCTGGCAATCGGCAAAGCCGGCGCACCAATGGCTGCAGCTGCTGCCGATCTGCTTGGTGATCGGCTCACAGCCGGGGTGGTGGTTGTCAAAGAAGGGCATCGGGCCGGCATGCCGGAAGATCCACGGCTGACACTGATCGAGGCTGGCCATCCGCAGCCCGATGATCGCAGTGTTGCCGGTGCTGCGGCGATCATGCACCTGCTGCAAACAACCACCGAACGCGACCTGGTGCTGGTGCTGCTTTCGGGGGGGGGGTCGGCATTGATGACCCTTCCGGCACCCGGTATCACCCTGGCCGATATGCAACACCTGACACGGCAACTGTTGGCGTGTGGCGCGTCGATCGGCGAGATCAACACCCTGCGCAAGCATCTCGACATACTCAAGGGGGGTGGATTAGCACGGGCAGCTGCGCCTGCCGCCGTTGTAGCCCTGGTTCTTTCGGATGTGGTCGGCAGCCCGCTTGACATCATTGCATCAGGCCCGACGGTCGCCGACAGCAGCACGTTTGCCGATGCCTGGGGGGTGCTCGAACGTTACGCACTGGTTGATGCGATTCCTCCGGCGATTCGCCATCGGCTCGAACAAGGGCTGGCCGGCGCGGTTGCCGAAACGCTCAAACCGGGGGCGCCGCAGCTAGCGCAGGTGCAGAACCTGGTGATCGCCAGTAATCGTGAGGCCGCCGAAGGTGCGCGCGATGCGGCCATGGCAGCCGGGTTTGATACTCTTATATTGACAAACCATGATCAACCGGGGCAAGCGCTCGGCATGCCGGATACCGATCAACCGCCGGGGTGGTGGCTCGGACAGCTTGCGGCACCCGTGGAAGGCGAGGCCCGGATCGCCGGCACCTTTCTGGCGGCGACTGCCCGCGCGCTGGCGCACGACGCAGCCGGGTTGAGTCGCCCGGCATGCCTGATCGTCGGCGGCGAAACGACGGTAACGCTGCGCGGTAGTGGCCGCGGCGGCCGCAATCAGGAACTAGCTCTGGCGGCGGTTGAACCACTCGCCGGCCTGCCTGAGGTGCTGTTAGTGACCCTGGCAACCGATGGGGGTGATGGGCCAACCGATGCCGCCGGCGCAGTCGTGCATGGTGCAACAGCAGGGCGCGCCGCCGAACTCGGGCTCAACCCGGCGGCCCACCTGGCGCATAATGATGCCTACCCCTTCTTTGATGCGCTCGGTGATCTGTTGCGGCCGGGGCCGACCCACACCAATGTGAACGATCTGGCGTTGTTGTTCTTGTTCTAGTGGGTGCGCGTGTGCAGCGGCAGAGCCACCGCACACGCGATACTAACGAGAGCGGATCAAGCTTTCAGTTCGGCAGCATAGCGCTGAACTTTTCGAATCGCTTCGACAGCCTGATCAACCCCTTCGCGATCGCCGAGCAAGACCCGCTGGTTAAGCCAGATCGCTTCGGATTCGGCGGCACGCGTCGCTTCGGGCAGGTTCATCTTGCTCATATCGAAGCGATCCGGGTAGAGTTTCGCGATCGGGTGGTTCGAAAGCGCCGGCTGGAAGAGCTCGTAGTTGTGCATGGCTTCGTACCCCTGCCATACCGGGATCCCCTCGGCGCTGATGGCCGAAGCGACATGGCGGTTCTTCACGCCGAACACCTGTGGATCGATGGCAAAGATATATTCATAACATGCACGTCGGGTAATACGCGGATCGCGCCGCAGCACCCGCACCCCATCGATCTCCGAAAGCGCTTCATCAAGATACGCCGAATTCGCTTCACGGATGGCCGTCTGCTCTTCAAGCCGTTGCAGCGCAACGCCGAGGATGGCGGCTTGTAGCTCGCTCAGGCGGTAGTTGGCACCAAAGGTCACCTTCTTCCCCTCGGGATCTTTCGCCCGGCCGCAGTCGATCAGCGAATGGCACAACTCGGCATAGTGATCATCGTTGGTCAGGACGATCCCCCCTTCACCCGATGTCAGCAGCTTCGACGACTGCATGCTGAATGAGCCGAAGTGGCCGATCGCGCCGGCGCCGGTTTCGCGCCAGCGTGCGCCATGGGCATGGGCACAATCCTCGACGACAACCAGGTTGTAGCGTTCGGCAATCTCCATCACGGCATCCATATCGGCCATGAGCGAACCGAGATGCACCGGCATGATCGCCCGTGTTTTGGGGGTGATTGCGGCTTCGATCGCCTTCGGGTCGATACAGTAGTTTTCGCGGTCGATATCGACAATCACCGGGATGGCACCCGCCTCCATCGGCGCAAAGGCAGTGGCGGCAAAGGTATAGGCCGGCACGATCACTTCGTCGCCCAGGCCGATACCGGCGGCCCGCAACGACACGATCAGCGTAATTGTGCCGTTGGCCATGCAGATGCCATGTTTTGCCCCATGAAATGCCGCAAACGCCTCGGCAAATGCGGCAGCCCGTGGCCCCGGCTCGGGGTAGCCGCCCCAGCGCCCACTGCGAACCACTTCGGTAACGGCTTCGACCTCGCGTTCATCCCAGATCGGCCAGCCCGAGAATTTTGCTGTTCGAACTGGAGTTCCGCCGTTGATTGCTAGCTTACCCATTGAATTCCTCTCTCACTTTCATTGAGCTGTGGCGTCATAGCCAGGGTTCTTGAGTATGATAACCTGATTACCTGACCGGAGATTCGGATTGTACAAGCAGTGAATGTGCAGCACGAAGAATGATCGACCCCGTCTGCGGCCCGGGCGACATGCTCTCTTCGTAGTGGGCACCGGGATCAAGGTAGTCATCCGGCGGGGTAAAATCATCATCGGGCAGAATATAACCTATCTCGTCGTCGGCAAGGCCAGCGATCATACGGCATGGTGCGTGCATCGCTGCTTTCAGCAAGCCACCAAGACGCGGCAGCAGTTCGCCGGGGATCGTCAGGATCTGCACCAACCCGAGATCGATCAGAGCGCAACTGGTCTGCATCTGTTGCCCGGGTGTCGGGCGCGGGCGGACAATCCCGGCCGCAATGGCCTGGGCAAAGAGCGGATTCTGCAGCGGCAGATCAAATATCACCCGCTGCAGGCTGAGTTGTGTCACCGGTATTGGCTCGCTTGCCGCCAGTGCATCGAGTGCCGTGCCGGCATAGGCCTGACCCATATGCGCCACAAACGCCGGTGTGCGATCAGCGGTATCGGGTGAGAGCATGCCGCCGAGTGCCCCTGAGATATGCATGGCTGTACCGCCAACCGCCGCCTCGACCGCCCGGCATGCCGCACCGGCATAATCGGGAGAAAGCAGACGACTCCGGTCGTCGAGCACTTCGGGATGGCATGCCAGGTTCAGCACTGTCGCCACCACCTCGCCGGTGGGTTTGGCAAACTGTATTGCCACCAGATCATCATCCACAACCTGCGGGTCGCGGATGTTCTTGATAAAGCCGGGCAGCCGTGTGGTGGCACAACGGAGCATCACCGGGCAGCCGAAAGCAAGCGCCTCGATCGCCGCCTCGACGATGGCACGCTTGACATGCGCCAGATAGAGCGGATCAACCCCGCTGCGCATGGCATCGGGGCCCCACAGGCCGATCGTATCAGGGCCGCTATGGGTGTGGGTACAGGTCACCACAAGCGCCTGCGGATCCACCCCACGGGCGGCTGCCATGACCCGTACCTCCTCGACATCACTGCGATCGAGGCCGATGATATCGCATGCAATCAGCACGACACT
>CALLZL010000667.1 GCA_937859575.1 uncultured Chloroflexota bacterium | reverse complement strand
TAGCTCATTGGGCGTTCACGCATGGTTGGGCGCGCCGGCGCTGATTGCGACATGGGTGTTGACGGTGGGAAAGCTGATTGGTCGCCACGACCGCCGCCGACGGCACGCATGATCGAGATCGCCGCGCTGATGATCACTAGTGCGCCGACAATCAGCGGCAGCAGATAACTCGGCAACCGTACCCCCGGGCCGAGCATCGATTGGATGGTGTTGAGGATCGGGCCACCGGCAATAATCAAGACGAAGATCAGCCAACCGATCCACGAATTCCCTTTGTCGTCATGTTTCTTGCGCTGTGATTGCACGGAAGGGTTCTCCCTGGAGGCGTCTGCCGGGCAGATGATATACTTCGATACTATTGTACCACTTTGTAAAGGAGGCTGGCCCATGGCGGTGCATCAGTTTAGCCCAACTCACTACTACAATGCAATAGGGAGCCATCCGCCGGTGCTGCGGGTGGCTGATGGCGATACGATCGAGACGACAACCGCCGATGCGCTTGGTTATGATGCTGCCGGTGCGCAGGTGGCACCGCGCGGCAATCCCATGACCGGCCCGTTTTACGTCGAAGGGGCGGCACCCGGCGACACGCTGGTTGTTGAGCTTGAGCGGGTGGTTCCCAACCGAACGATTGGCGTGACGGCAACGATGGTGGCGCCGAACGTTGTTGATCCAGCCTATGTACGGGATCTACCCTGGCCGGAGCATGGCACTCCAGCGCCGCTTGCCGAGTGGCAGGTGGATGTTGCCGCCAGCACCGTGACACTGCTTAACCCGGTGACACGCCTCGGCTCGCTGGTGCTGCCGCTTGATCCGATGATTGGCTGTTTTGGGGTTGCACCGGCACGCGGCCAGGCGATCTCGACGGCGACATCGGCCGAGCATGGCGGTAATATGGATTACAACGGCTTTGTCGCCGGCACCACGGTCTATTTCCCGGTGTTTGTCGAAGGGGCGCTGTTCCATATCGGCGATGGGCATGCCGTTCAGGGCGACGGCGAGATCGTCGGCACTGGAATCGAGATTTCGCTCGATGTGCGTTTCACACTGCGGCTGCTGAAGGGCAAGCAGATCCAGTGGCCACGCGGCGAGAACGACGAGTATATCTTTACCGTAGGCAATGCGCGCCCACTCGACCAGTGTGTGCAACATGCGACGACCGAGATGCTGCGCTGGCTGCAGGAGGATTACGATCTCGATCCGGTTGGGGCAAGCCTGCTGATCGGCCAGGTTGTGAAGTATGACCTGGGGAATATCTTTGATCCGGCCTATACCATGGTGTGTAAAGTGCCGAAGCGGTATTTGTGGGCACACCGATAGCCACAAGCCGCCGGCAGTGTGCCCGAGATGCAGTTACCCGTGGGTGCGTAGGAACTCTTGCATGAAATCTGCCAGAGCCGCGCACCCTTCGTATGTCATGGCATTGTAGGTCGAGGCGCGAATCCCGCCGATCGAGCGGTGGCCGGCCAGGCCAACGAAACCGTTGGCTGCCGAGAGACGCACAAACTCATGTTCAAGGGTTTCGTCGGGCAGGCGGAAGGTGATGTTCATCAGCGAACGACTGCCGCTTGCGGCATGGCCGCGATAGAAGCCGCCGCCGGCATCAATCGCCTGGTAGATCAGCGCTGCTTTTTGCTCGTTATGCTGCTGCATGGCCGGCAGGCCGCCTTGATCCTCGATCCACTGTAATACCAGGTTGAGCGCATAGACACCAAAAACCGGTGGAGTGTTATAGAGTGAGTTGTTCTTGGCATGGGTGCTATAGCGTAGCATGGTGGGTGCGCTGTCGCCGGCCTGTGCCAGCCAGTCGCGCCGTATGATCACCACCGTTACCCCCGATGGCCCCATGTTCTTCTGTGCCCCGGCATAGATCATGGCAAACCGCCGGGCATCGATCGGCCGCGAGAGAATATCGCTGCTCATGTCGGCCACCAGTGGTCGCTTGCCGACATCCGGTAGTGTGTGCCACTGTGTGCCGTAAATGGTGTTGTTGGTTGTCAGGTGAACATACGCGGCTGTATCGCTGAGTTTGATCTCGGCGGCAGTTGGTATACGGCGATACTGTTCGTCGCGGGTACTGGCGGCGATATTGGCTGTGCCGATACGCGCTGCCTCTTCATACGCCTTTTCGGCCCACACGCCGGTCAGGATGTAATCGGCGCAACTGTCGGGAAACAGGAAGTTAAGCGGCAGCATGGCAAACTGCATGCTTGCACCACCCTGCAAAAACAGCACCTGGTAGTCGCCTTCCAGGCCGAGCAGGCGCAGCAGGCGCGCTTCGGCCGCCCGGTTGATGGTTTCGAACTCCTGCGAGCGATGGCTGATTTCAAGGATCGACATCCCGATCCCGTTATAGTCAAGCAGTTCGTGCCGGATCTGTTGGAGCACAGCAGCCGGCATGATGGCTGGGCCGGCATTGAAGTTGTAGATGGTGGTCATCGACGCAAGAAACTCCTCTGACATGATATTGATAAACAATGAATCTACCTGTCGGATCTTTGTTGTATTCGGCTGTTCGGCGCTCTGGTATTAGTGGCTACAGTTCCCCCTCTTCGCGCTCGCCCTCGGCGGGTGGGGGCGGGCCCCCCTGGGCCCCTTGGGCGCCTTCGCGCCGGGGCGCGCGATCGGGGGTGGGGGGACTGGGGAAGATCTGCTGCAGTGGGATGGGGATGCCAAGT
>CALLZL010000666.1 GCA_937859575.1 uncultured Chloroflexota bacterium | reverse complement strand
TCTATTCGGAGGTCAAGCGGATCTGGTGGGCGGTGCGCTGGGTGCAGTTTGCCCAACCGTAAGCGGCTCTCTCCTCGTTATGCTACTGGATTAGCCTGCCAGATGCCGGCGGAGGTGCAGATTGCACCTCTGCTGGCATATTTCTGCTATACTATGGTTGGCGGAATGCTCGCGCCCGACCCTCTGATCGGTGCCCCACGCGCACCGACCTCTGCGAGGGTAAAAGGGATCCCTGTCCTTGAGCAGCGAGGTGTGCCTTGTTATTGTCTGGCTACCATTCCGGTGGCCGTGAAGCGTGGGATCCGGCTGTCCGGCAGAGGAGCCATGCATCATGACACGTCATGCACACCTGAAAGAGCGTATCCGCGCCCGTATGGCAAAGACCGGCGAGCGCTACGCTACTGCCCGCCGGCATGTACTTGCCCAGCAAGTACCAGGCACCTCGACGTCTGTTCTTCCGGCCCACTCTCATCTTCCCGGCCAGGTTCCTGCCATCAGCGCCTTGCGGGTGTTACTGACCCACGCCGGTATTGTTGCACCGCATACTACTATACCGTTTAGTGAAGCGTTCCTATTCGGTATTGCCGGCGGAATCGGGATCGGTATCTTTTCGTTCTACTACGTGCGCGAAGATATTGCCACCTTCTTTCTTGCTGGCCGCCATCACTGGTACGACGATCGGCGCTATCTGGGTGCGGCACTTGAGCGCCTCGGCATCGATCCAATCATTGAAGAGAGCGGCGGTGCCAGGGCGGCCGAGGCACAGCTCCGGGCGGCGCTTGCCAAACACGGCCCATGTATTGCCTGGGTCGATGGCAGCGTACTGCCACATCGGGAGGGGCCGGAAGGCCGGAGCGGCAGTGGCTACCATGTTGTAACGATCTACGAGGTGGATGTCACCCGTGGCACGGCACTGGTTGGCGATCTTGCCGACGAACCGATCCACCTCTCACTCGATCTACTGGCGGCTGCCCGTTCACGTATCAAAAAGGATCGCCAACGCATCCTGTATCTCGGGCAACGTCATACGTTGCCATCACTTGAACACCTTGTGACCGACGGGCTACGCGCCTGTTATCATGGCCTGCTGCATCCTGCGTTACCAGCTGCTGGTGCGGCCAATGCCCGGCTTGATGCGGTACGTGTCTGGGCGGAGCGTATGGAAGGCTCACGGGCCAAAGATAGCTGGGAGCGAGTGTATCATGCGGGGCACAACTTCTTTCGTGCCCTGTGCGCCATCAACGAGTTCATCGAGCATTACGGCACTGGTGGTGGCCTGTGCCGGCCACTTTTTGCCGATTTCCTCACCGAAGCGGCGGCGATCCTGGCGCGACCTGATCTTGCCGATCTGGGTATGCAGTATGCCGAACTCGGCCATGCCTGGAGTACGCTGGCCGACACCGCCCTGCCGGATGCGGTACCGCTGCTGCGCGAGGCAAAAGCATTGCTGACGCGTCAAGCAGTTCTGCTGCATATGGGCGCTGCTGCCGATGAGCATGCAAACATCCGGCAGCGCATGGCGCAACTTGAGCAACAGGCGGCATTGGCCTTCCCCTTGAGCGGTGCGGAATGTCGCGATCTGCGGATTGCGCTGCGGCAACAGATCGCCGCCTTGCACGCGGCAGAAGTTGCAGCTCATGCAGTGCTCGGCGCATGCCTCGGTGTGTAGAAGCCACTCGTTACGGCGGAGGTAGGTGTGGATCATCACGAGATGGTAGCGCTGATCCAGGCGGGGGTGCATGCTCCGGGCGGGGTATGGGCCGACCTGGGTGCCGGCACGGGTAATTTTAGCTGGGCGTTGGCCGAACATCTCGGGCCGCATGCGATGATCCACACCCTCGATCGCGATGCACGTGCAGTTGCAGCGCAGCAGGCACGCATCCAACGGGATCCGCCGGCGGCTACGATCATCGCACATCAGGGTGATGTGCAGCGCCGGCTTGATCTGCCACCCCTTGACGGCATCCTGTGCGCCAACCTCTTACACTTCATCAACGACCAGGCCGAGCTGCTGGGCCGCCTTGCCGCACAGCTCCGCCCCGGCGGCCGGCTGCTGGTCGTTGAATACGAGCAACAACTGCCACTACCCTGGGTGCCGCATCCATTACCGTTTGCCCGGTTCGTGAGCCTGGCGACGACAACTGGATTCGCATTCCCAACGCGGGTCGGAATGCGCCGTTCGCCGTCGTCTGGGCAGGTGATGTATGCGGCGGTAGGTATGCGGCCACGAACCGAGCTCGACAACCTCGCGTGATGTGAGCGCAGAAAAACGCATGACGGATGTGTCGGGGTTCGCCGCTGGCCGTATCGCACCAGATTACAGCGGTATCACAGAGATGACAATCATTTCATAACAGATGTACTTCTTGATACTCTCTGGTATAGTACTTTTACATTTCTCCTTTCGATATGCAACGGAAACCTGTATGTTGCGTGGTGCAGTACTGCGAAGCAGTGCACGACGTTATCCATGGTTATTCCGGCATGGCATATCTGACACATGAGGCATGCGCTGTGGTCAGAATCCGTGCTCGTATGTTGCAGGCGTGTGCCCGAACTTCGTTTCTGCTGGTGTAGCGGCAGCATAACATCGAGGTTAGCTATGACGACACGATATAGAGATGTCAGGACACCACCAGCCGAGCCACATGTACGCATATCAAGCGGGAAGCAGGGAACGTACGAAGCCGATGCATGGCTCGCGTTTCTGGCACTGGCCGATCAATCGAATATCTGGCGCTTGCTCTATACGCGGTGGATCAAGCGCTGCATCGATTGTGTTGCCGCACTGGTTTTGCTTCTTCTTCTGTCGCCATTGTTGTTGATGATCTCACTCGCTATTCGTCTCGAATCGCCGGGCCCGGCCATATTTCGCCAGACACGTATCGGGCGTGGCGGCAAACCTTTTACGATACTGAAGTTCCGCACCATGCTGCCCGATCGGCGGCAAAGCACCGCGAACGGGCAGCATACCGGCATCGAGCGACGACAGAGCCATAAAACACGCCGCAACCCGCGTGTAACACGGCTTGGCCGTTTCTTGCGTCGCACCAGTCTCGATGAATTGCCGCAGCTGGTCAATATTCTCGTCGGCCAGATGAGCTTTGTCGGGCCGCGCCCTGAGCTGCCCGAGATTGTCGACAGTTATGCCTCGTGGCAACATCAGCGCCATCTTGTGACACCCGGCCTGACCGGCTGGTGGCAGATCGAAGGCCGCAGCGAGCGCCCAATGCACGACCATACCGATCTTGATATCTATTATGTGGTGCATATCTCGCCGATGCTTGATGTGATCATCCTGTTGCGCACGTTTCTGGCTGTGTTGCGCGGGCATGGTGCCTTCTAATTCGTGATGCCTTGTGATATGCCTTATTCTCTAGATATTCGTCTCGCATAACGATACAAAGGACGAGAGGGACATGAATAGTCAGCACTATCTTGCAGTATTACGCCACAAATGGTGGATGGTTGTCCTGATAACGGCACTGGCGCTGCTGCTGGGTTTGAGTATCAGCCTCTTCCTTGGGCCACGGTATCGTGCAGCCACGCTCCTGTTTGTCAACCATGCATCATCATCATCGAGTGATGTGACCGCCGCTCGAATGCTGACGCGGACGTATGCCGAACTGGTGACGGCCCGCCCGGTGCTCGAAGATACTATCGGGCGTCTTGGGCTTCAGATGCGCCCCGAAGATCTGCAAGACCTTGTGCGGGTAAGCTCACCGCGCGAGACGCAACTCATCTCGATTGAAGTCACGGATCGTGATCCGTCGCTGGCGGCCACTATTGCCAACACAATCGGTGAGGCATTTATCGCCTGGATCGCTACCCAGCAGAACACCACCACTGATATTGTTATTCGCAATCTCGATGACCGGGTAGCCGAGGTAGTGAGCCAGATCGATACGATCACGACTGATATTGTGGCCCTACAGAGCAGTGATGCTTCGGCCGAAATCAGCGCCCAGATCAACGCACTTGAAGTGCAGTTGCGCCAACAGCAGACCAGTTACGCCGAGCTGGTTGATGTTCAGACGCGCCTGCAATATGCACCACAGGCACGGGTCATCATCACAAGCCTTGCACAACCCCCCGAGACCCCCGGCCAGCCGGGGATGCTGTTGGTCATGCTTTTTGCCGGTGGTATCGGCCTGGCACTTGGGTTCACCCTGATCGGGTTGATCGCCCGGCTTGATGGGCGCATCGAAGTACTTGGCGATCTGCGCGGCGCCCAGGTGCCGGCACTCTCGCTGGTACCGGAAGCGAGCCAACCATCTGCGGTTGAACTGATCACGAGCCCGACAACCTCGCTCAGTATGGCAATCAGCGGGTTGCGCAATCGGCTCCACCTTGCCGGAGTCGACCAGCAAGGGAAGATTCTGGCCTTGATGGCAGCACATCCCGGCCAGGGTAAGCCGCTGATCGCCGCAAACCTCGCGGTAGCGCTGGCAAAGGCAGGTCAGCGGGTTATCCTGATCGATGGGGATATCCGTGCGCCATCGCTGCACACACTTTTTGGCAGCACCATCGCATACGGCCTGAGCGAACTCCTGAACACACCCGCGATGCATCCATCGCGGGCATTACTCTCGACACCTGAACCGAATCTGCAGTTGCTTGCCGCAACTGCACAGCCGGAAGGCAGCAGCGCGGTGATCATGCAGCGTACTCGGCTGCACGAGATACTCACCGAACTACAGACCCGCGCCGATATTGTTATTATTGCGGCGCCGGTGCTGGATGCGACCGGTGAAGGGCTGCTGGTGGGCAGTTGTGCCAACTATGCACTGCTTGTCGCGGAAACCGGGCGAACACGCATCCAGGATCTGCGGCGAATTGTGGCTGAGTTGCAGGCCATCAATCTTGCTATGATCGGCTCGGTGCTCTATGGATCGGCGCGCCGCCCGATCGTGGTAAAGAATCAGGAGTCATCTGAGACGGAAGCGATCATGGCTTCCGGTGGTACATCATAGATCTGCCAGATGAAGATGCGAACCAGTACTATCGATCGGCCGTACCGTACCAATCGGGTGCATGTGTGGTACCCAAGTGACGGTACATCATGACCGAGCCCGCGTACCCCGGAATCATGGCACGTATACAACGATTGCTGCGACGGCCGCAACCGGTCACCTCGGCCACGACAGCCCAACCGGCGCGCCGCGGCATGATTGCGATCATCGATCAAGGTGCTGTCTCGGGGGTGAACTTCCTGACGGCGCTGGTGTTGGCGCGTTATCTGTCGCTCACCGATTTCGGGCATTATGCGCTGGTATTTACGGTTCTGCTGTTGATCAATGCGATCCAGAGCGCAATTATTACTGGCCCACTGATGGTGATGGTGCCGCGATACGAGCAGCACCGAGCGCAGGCATACCTCAGCAGCCTCTGGTTGATCCAGCTTGTGTTCTGTGTAATAGCGCTGCTTGGTATTGCCCTGCTGCATCTTGCCATTGCACACTGGGCACCGGATCTTGTTCCAGATGCAAGCATGATCGCGATCCTGTTGGCGATCGCAACCTACCTCGGTCAGGAGTTTCTGCGACGTACCCTGTTTGCCTTGCAGGATAGCACCGGCGGGCTGTTGAGCGATCTGGTGAGTTATGGTTTGCAACTGGTTGTTATTGTGCTCCTGATCGCCGGGCAACAGCTCACACTCGAACATGTCTTCTGGGCCATGGCGCTGACCTCCTTGCTTGGCTGTGTGGTTGCTGCAGTGCGGATGCGTCTCACACTGCATGGCATCGGTCGGCAGGTGCTTGGGGATGCGTGGCAGCAGAACTGGCGTTATGGGCGCTGGCTGTTTGGCAGTGCGGTGTCGAGCTGGGGTTCGAGCCAGGTCTATTTCATTATTGTGGCTGCGCTACTCTCGCCGGAGGCAACGGCACTCATGGCGGCCAGCAGGAATATCCTGGGTGTGACGCATATCTTTCTGCTTGGGCTAGAGAATTTTGTGCCAACCACCCTGACCCATGTGCTGCTGAAAGAGGGTGTTGATGCAATGAAGCGCTGGTTGCAGCGCTTTACCCTGATCGGTGCGTTCCTCATGGGGGCCTATTGTCTCGCGGCGGTCGTGTTTGCTGATCCGCTCATGCAGCTGTTGTTTGGCCCGCAATATGCCAACACCGCGATGGTTGTGGCGATTATCTCGCTTTCGTACTTTATCTCGTTCTTTTATCGCCCGCCAATGATCGCTTTGCGGGTGCTCGGGGCACCACGCAGCATCTTTGTCGCCAACCTGATTGCGGCACTGGTGACGATCGTTGTTGCCGGTGGTCTGGTTTCGTATGGTGGCATCAATGGTGCAGCGATCGGCCTGGTTGTGACCCAACTGGTGATTCTGCTGGTTTCGCAGATCGCCCTGCGCCGTGCATTCGCACAGCAGAGTGATGCCGTGCACGGCAATCAGGCAGCCGTAGTGGCCTCGCCTGCCAATGACCGGTTCTTTACATGGCGGGTACTGTTGCCCGAGACAGCACGTATCGATATGTGGAATGTGCCGCAGGCATTTCGGGTGAATGCCGGCAATGTGGAAGATCAGCCGGCGACGGCATGGCTGGGCTGGCAGGCACGTCGTACCGATCTGCCGGTGCTTGAAGCGTATCAGGCTATCGTGCTGGTGAATCCGCAAGGCATTGATCGCTCGTGGCTGGCTGCGCGGGGGTTTGCTCACATACGTTCATTTGCCGTTATCCCAAACATGACGACTGCGCGATTATATATTCCGCTGGAGTCACGGCAGGCGGCACTCCATGCATGGGCCATGCATACGCCGTTTCGCTGGCAAACATGGCTGCGCAAGATCAGTGCCCAACTCTTGATCCAGGTGCCGATCGGGTTGTATGTGGGTGATCGGCTGATGATTGCCCAACGATCACGTTCACCAATCGAACAGGAGATCGCCAGGATCACGGATGCCGATATCAGCCATGTGGCGCTGATGCGCTCGGGCAAACGACGCAAGATCACCATGCAGATCTTGAATGCCGCCGGCGATGTGACTGCGTATGTGAAGTATGCCCATCATGCCGATGATCGCCGCTTTGTCGAGCAGGAAGCCCGGCTGCATGCGCATGTCGAAGGTATCGGGTTGCAGTCGATTCTGATCCCACGCCTGCGCTGCCATGCGCCGTATCTGGATGGCTATCTGCTGGTATCGGAGCCGCTTGGCGGCCAGTTACGCGGATCGGGCTTACATCTCAGGCGGCAGCATCTGGCGGCGCTGCACGAGTTGCAGCAGCAGCGCGGTGCGTGTTCCAACGGGGAGGATCTCGCAGCACTGCAACAGAACATCAACCAGATCCGGCATGCCATCAGCGATGTATGGTATACGCGTCTCTGCCGGGGAATCGCGGCGGCCCGCTCGGTCGCAGGGATGACCCAACTACCGACGGTGCTCTCGCATGGCGATTTTACCCCGTGGAATATCCAGATCGGGAGCGATACCAGCCGTATTGTGCTGCTTGACTGGGAAAACGGCGCGCTCGATCGGCCGTTGTTGTGGGATGCGTTTCACTTCAAAACCCAGGTTGAGTTGCTGTTGCGGCATGGTCGGCATGCCGATCGGCTGGTTGGATTACCACGTGATCCGGCGATTCTCGATCTCGCCCGTGCCTTCTGCCTGACACCGCAGCAGATCTGTGGGTTGTATCAGATCTATCTTGTTGATGCCGGCGTGCAGTGGTTGAATGATTACTGGCTTCACTACGATGGCGATGCCGTCGATACCAGTCTGTATGAAGCACGCGGGCGTGTGCTCGACCAGATCACAGCAACCGGTGTTGCCGAAACGTTGGCCCGATCTCACGCTGTGTAAGGCAGGTACAGCGGCATGGCCACAATTCACCAATAGCAGGTGACGGAGCCACCCCCGCCGCAGCTGATGCCGCGTACGGCGAGTGCTGCAACACCGGCCTGGTGGGAGCAAGCCTTCGTTATTGTCACCCTGTTTCTCACCAGCGGTGCCGGTACTCGTCTGGCATCGATTCTTACCGGCCAGGCGGGGATCGGGCGCTCCGAGATCAACATGCTGCAGGGTGATAGTGTGATGCAGCCGATCTGGCTGGGGATGTATGCCATTGCCGTCATACTGCTCTGGCGTCACCACGAGTCGCTGGTGATCACAACCCGCCGCTCGATCCTGCTCGGCTTGCTGGTCGGGTTTGCGTTTCTCTCGTTTGCCTGGTCGGAGGTGCCGACAGTGACGCTCCGGCGGGCCTTTGCGCTGGCCGGTACGACCTTCATTGGTATCTATATTGCGTCGCGTTTTGATATTGCCGGTGTGGCACGCATGCTGCTCTGGGTTACGGGGATCGCCGCACTTCTGAGTCTCGTGTTTGCAGTAGCACTGCCGACATACGGGATCGCAAGTGAAGGGCCGACGATCGGCTGGCAGGGGATCTTCGGTCAGAAGAACTGGCTGGGGCGGATGATGGCCTTCTCGGTGATCGTCTGGAGCCTGGCGCTGCTCGATCGTCGTGTTCCGAACTGGCTGTCGCTTGGGATGCTAGCGCTCTCACTGCTGCTGATTGGCCTCAGTGCTTCAGCCACGGCGCTGGTGTTGCTGCTGGCTATTCCGGTGAGCCTGCTGCTGGCACGGGCGATACGCGCCCATATAGCGCTTGCCATACCATTGTGCGCCGTTATCGTGCTCTCGCTGCTCTATGTGCTGGCACAGTTCCCTGGAATGTCGCCGGCAATCCTGGCGTTTCTCGACCGCGATACCGGCCTGACGGGTCGTGACCTGCTCTGGGAATATCTGTGGAAGATGGTCTGGGAACAGCCATGGCTCGGTTATGGGTATGGCGGTTTCTGGCTCGGTGCCGATGGCCCTTCGGGTGATGTCTGGGCGTTCGTCAACTGGCGGCAGCCCCCGTCGCACGCCCATAACGGGTATCTGGATCTGTTGCTGAACTTCGGTATGCTTGGTGCGGCCCTCTTTGCCATGCAGTTTCTGCAGGCTGTCGTCCGTGCCGTGGTGCATGTCCGCACCACGCATGGCCGAACGGCCATGCTGCCGATTATGTTTCTGGTCTTCACCTTGCTCTCGAACATCAGCGAGTCGAATACCGTGATCCATAATTCGATGTTCTGGATCTTGTATGTCTATCTCGCGGTGCGCGCCGGTGCGCCATTCGCACCGGAGCCTCCGGCAGTATCGGGCGCGGCTCCGGCAGCGCCACTGCGATGAGGAGGAAGCTTCGTGCACGCCCTACGATACAGATCTTCCCGGATACCTGCGATAGCACTGTTAGCCGGTTTTTGCGGCGTTGCGGCGGTTATTGTGTTGATCATTGCTGTCGGCATGCCGGCGCAGGGGGATCGAGTTGCACTCTCGCGGCTCGCACTCGGGTTGGGTGCTGCGGCACTCGGCAGTATGGTGTTGGCACGGCGTGATCATGTCGGGCGGTTGATACATGCGTTTTTCGCGGCGACGACCAGCCCGTTTAATCTTGCGATTGTGCGAATCGTCTTCTTTGCGACGCTGTTGATCTGGTTTGACAGCACGCAGGTGCGCTTCTTTAGCCGGCTGCCTGCCGAGCTCCTGGTCGGCCCGGTTGGGTTGCGCTGGCTCCCCGATGTGCTGCCAATTATTACCAACGAACCACTGGCACAGATCGCAAGTAGCCTGTTGCTGGTGTGCTGCTTTATGGCCATGATCGGTCTGCTGACACGCTTTTCGGCGGCGGCGACGGTTGTACTGGCGCTGTATGTGCTGCTGATTCCGCAGTTCTATGGCAAGGTGAACCATTACCACCATCTGATCTGGTTTGGTGCCATCCTGGCGGCCAGCCGTTGTGGTGATGTGCTGTCGATTGATGCCATACGGCAGGCATGGCAGCGTGCCGATCGCGGCCTTCTCGCTCCACCGCCTGTGTCGCAGCAGTATGCCCTGCCGTTGCGGTTCATCTGGCTGCTGATCGGATTGATCTATTTCTTTCCCGGTTTCTGGAAGTTCTGGACATCCGGAATCGACTGGATCGTCAGCCATAATCTTCAGTACCATATGTATGCCAAATGGCTTGAGATCGGCGGATGGACACCCGAATTCTTTCGGATCGACCAGTATCCGCTGTTGTATCAGTCGGCTGCTGCCGCAACAATTGGCTTTGAGCTGTCGTTCATCTTCTTGCTCTTTGTGCCGCAGATTCGATTGGTGTTGGCGGCCGGCGGGGTGATGTTCCATACCATGCTGGCGATCTTCATGCGTATCACCCTATTCTGGACACTCCAGACGATCTATGTGTCGTTTGTCGATTGGAAGCGCCTCTGCGAACGGCTCGGGCGTCGGTTCTTTCCGCAGACACTGTATCTGGTATACGATGGCAACTGCCGCCTCTGCCGGCGTACCGTCGGCACGTTGCGCTCGTTAGATCTCTGCGGGCGGATCGAGTATGTTGATCTGTTTGACGATGATGCGATACGGCGGGCGGGCCTGGAGTGGCTTGAGCAAGCGGCACTGTTGCACGACATGCATGTTGTGCGTGGGCAGCAGGTATGGCGCGGCTTTGCTGCGTATCGGATCCTGGCCGGGCGCATTCCGCCCCTGTGGCCACTGATTCCGCTGCTCTACCTGTGGCCGGTCACGCAGATCGGTGCCGCGCTCTATCGCCGGGTCGCCGACACGCGAACATGTCAGGTGGTGCGGGCCGCACCGCCTGCCGATGAAGCCGCAGCCGTCGTGCCGCGGCGCTCGGCGGTTGTCGTGGTGGGGGTGCTGCTGCTGGTATTGAATGCGTGTGTTGCCCTCATTGGTGCTAGCAATACCTGGCCGTTTGCCGGCTACCCCAAGTTCGAACGGATTGCCGGGCCGCAGGTCACATCACTCATGATAACGGCAGTCGGCCGGGATACCTCCGAGGTGGTGGTGGATAACCAGGAACTGATCGAGGAGTTCTCTTCGGAACGTTGGGCCGGGATGGTCTGGCATCTGCTGAATAACGATCGCCTTGGGCCGCAGCCCGAGCGCCTGGCGGCATTGGGTCGGCTGGTACTGGCCCACGACCGGGCATTGACACAGGCCGTGGCGTTCCGCTTCTATAAGGTCGAACTGACAACGATTCCCGAGCAGCGGGATGCGAATCCATTGCAGCGCGAACTGTTGTATGAATGGCAACGCCCATGATCGGTAAACCTGTGACGGTATCGGCCATTATGCCGACCTATAATGCTGCGCCGTATCTCGCTGCTGCAATCGAGAGCATTCGGCAGCAGACCTATACCGATTGGGAATTGATCATCATTGATGATGGATCAACGGATGCAACCCCGGCGATTCTGGCGCAGTACCGCGATCCACGCATCATTACCGAACGCATCGAAGCCAATCAAGGGCGTGGTGTCGCACGGAATATGGCGTTGCAGCGCTGTCGGGGCCGGTATATTGCGATCTGTGACAGCGACGATATGTCGTTGCCGGGGCGCTTTGCGCGCCAGGTTGAGGTGTTGACCCAGCGGCCGGATATTGATGTGGTATCGGGGCAGGTGGCCTACTTCTGGGGCGACGAACCGCCTGAAACCAGGTTGCTCTACCCGGAAGACCCGGCCGTGATACAGGCCCGTTTTGCTCGCGGTCGCATGGCGGTTTCACATGCGGCAGCCATGATCCGTGCGACATGTTTTCAGCGGTTTGGCTTGTATGCCACAGAGTGCCATCGGGCCCAGGATCTTGAATTCTTTCTGCGGATCCGCCATGCATGCAGCTTTATGACACTGCCGGATCGGTTGGTATTGTATCGGCACGAGCGGCGAATCCCATTCACAAAGTGGCTCGAAAACGCCTGGTATACCCGCTATGCCGCCTACCATGCCGCTGCCGGTCGTGCGGGATCGCATGCAACCATCCTGACATTCCAGCAGTTTTCGCAGCTCTGGGCAACCCGGCTACGTGTTTATACGATCGACATTCTACGCTTTCTGAACTTTCAGTTGCGCACCTATATCGGCACCCAACGCATCTTGCGCTAACGAGGCATACCGCCATGACGCTCCGCATCCTGCTGGTTCATAATCGCTATCGCGAACGCGGCGGCGAAGAGAGTGTATTCGAAGATGAACGTGCGCTGCTTGAGCAGCATGGCCATCCGGTGGCGTGTCTGGAGGTTGATAACGAGGCAATTCCCGACCAGCGATCGATCGCCCGATCGGCGCAACTGGCACTCGACACGATCTGGTCGCGGCGGGGTGCGGCCATGGTTGCCGAGGCATGTGCCCAATTTCAGCCACAGATTGTCCATTTTCACAACACCTTTCCGCAGATCTCGCCGGCTGCCTACTATGCATGCCGTGATGCCGGGTGTGCAGTTGTGCAGACACTGCACAACTACCGGCTGCTCTGCCTCAATGCGCTGCTGTTTCGCGAAGGGCGAGTGTGTGAGGAGTGTGTTGGCCGGTCGCCCTTAAGTGGCCTGCGCCACCGCTGTTATCGCGGCAGTATGGCGGCTAGTAGCGCAGTTGCCGCCATGCTTGTCACGCATCGGATGCTGGGCACCTGGCAGCGGGCGGTGGATCGTTATATTGCCTTAAGTGATTTTGCCCGTTGCCGCGGGAGCGCGGGCGGTTTGCCCGAAGAAGGGCTGGGGGAAAGCCCCAGCTCCCGGCCACAAGCCCCGCCGGTCGGCGAGCATCAGGGTGGTTTTGCGCTCTTTGTCGGGCGTTTCACCGAAGAGAAAGGCGTACGGGTCATGCTGCGCGCCTGGGAACAGATCGGCGAGCGAGTACCGCTCAGGATCGTCGGCGATGGGGCGCTGGCCGGTGAAGTACGCCGTGCGGCTTCCCAGATACCGGGTGTCAGCTGGCTTGGGAAACAGCCACGCACTGCGGTACGCCACTTGATGCAGCAGGCCAGCATGCTGATCTTTCCATCGATCTGGTACGAAGGGTTCCCGATGGTGATCGTAGAAGCCTTTGCCCATGGCCTACCGGTGCTCGGCTCGGCAATCGGCAGCATGACCTCGATCATCGAGCATGGCAGTTCGGGGTTGCAACTGCCGGTCGGTGATGCCGAGCGCCTGGCCGAAGCCGTTATATGGCTCGATGCACACCCGGCCGAATGTCGCCGCATGGGTGCGGCGGCACGCCTGCAGTACGAGCAGCGCTACTCGGCCGAACACAATTACCGGCAGTTGATGAGTGTCTATCGGCAGGCGATCCAGCAGGCCGCACAACGAAGTGAACGACGCACGTCATGAGCCTCATTCGCTCGCATGGCATCCTTTCGACAACAGGAGTATTGGAATGAGTGTAGCGGTGGTGACCGGATCGGCAGGCCTGATCGGCGCAGAGGCGGTACGCTACTTTGCCGGCCTTGGTATGCAGGTCGTCGGGATCGACAATGATATGCGTCGGGCATTTTTTGGTGATGATGCATCGACACAGGCCAGCCTCGAACAACTCCAACGCGAGATTCCAGGCTACATCCATTATGCGATCGACATTCGTGACGAAGCCGCAGTGGCGGCGATCTTTCGCCGCTATGGGCGGGCAATCACGCTTGTCATCCATACCGCGGCGCAACCATCGCACGATTGGGCGGCGCGCGAACCAATGACCGATTTTACCGTCAATGCCAATGGCACCCTGGTGTTGCTCGAGGCCACCCGCCAGTATGCCCCCGATGCTGTGTTTATCTTCACGTCGACCAACAAAGTATATGGTGACCGGCCAAACATGCTGCCGCTTGTCGAGGAGCCGCAGCGCTGGGAAATCACCACCGATCATGCCTATCGAGGTGGTATTCCCGAGAGTATGCCGATCGATACAACCCTGCACAGCCTGTTTGGCGCATCCAAAGCAGCCGCCGATCTTCTGGTGCAGGAATACGGCCGTTACTTCGGCATGCAGACAGCCTGTTTTCGTGGCGGATGCCTGACCGGGCCGAATCACTCCGGCACGCGATTGCATGGCTTTCTCTCGTATCTTGTCAGATGTACCCTGACCGAGACGCCCTATACGGTGTTTGGTTATAAAGGGAAGCAGGTGCGCGATAATATCCACAGCTATGATCTGGTGCGCGCCTTTGATGCCTTCTACCGCCAACCACGATCGGGCGAGGTCTATAATATTGGTGGTGGGCGTTTCAGCAACTGCTCGATGCTTGAGGCGATTGCCCTTAGCCAAGAGATCACCGGGCGTGAGTTGCGCTGGCGGTATGCCGAAAATAACCGCGTTGGCGATCATATCTGGTGGATCAGCGATATCTCGCGCTTTCAGAGCCACTACCCCGGCTGGCAGCTGACGTATGATGTGCGTGCGATCATTCACGAGATCGCCAATGTTGGCCGCGAGCGGTGGGTTGGTCAGCACGAGGTGTTCGGATGATCGATCATGGCAAGCACAACCTGATTGGTGTGCTGGTGAATGCGATCGATTATGAAGCCGCCATCGAACGTATTCGTGCAGCTGCGTTGGCCGGCCAGGGGCTGGCGGTTTCGGCCTTGGCAGTGCATGGTGTCATGACTGGGCATATGGATGCCGAACATCGCGCCCGCCTGAATCGCCTGGATCTGATCACCCCTGATGGCCAGCCGGTTCGCTGGGCATTGAAACTCCTGCATCAGGTGTCGTTGCCGGATCGGGTGTACGGCCCAAATCTGATGCTGATGACGTGTGAAATGGCGCAGGCGGACGATCTTGGGATCTACCTGTACGGGGCACGCCCCGATGTGCTTGATCGGCTGCAGCGCCGGTTGCAGCAACTGTTTCCCCGCCTGAAGATCTGTGGTGCCGAACCATCGCGATTTCGCAGATTGTCGGCTGAGGAACGCTGCGAACTGGTGGAGCGTATCAAGGGCTCGGGGGCACAGATCACCTTTGTCGGCCTTGGCTGCCCGCGCCAGGAGGTCTGGGCCTATGAGTATCGGGATGCGCTGGCGATGCCGATCCTGGCGGTAGGCGCGGCGTTCGATTTCCATGCCGGGGCGAAACCGCAGGCACCGCAGTGGATGCAGGATCGTGGCCTTGAGTGGCTCTTTCGGCTTGGTCACGAGCCACGGCGGCTCTGGTGGCGCTATCTGGTGCTGAACCCCTGGTATCTCGGCCTGGTTGCAAGCCAGCTTGCGGGTTGGCGCGCTTTCCCGCTGCATGATCCGCCCAGTATTACGGAGCATTCGTATGGCTAGGTATTGTGTATCTCGCAGCTATCAGTTGCTATGAAAGCTATTACTCGCCGGCCATTACGGCTGCTGACCCTGAGCATGTTGCTCGTCTTTGTGGCGAGTCTTATCGCCGGGCAGCTGGATGCGGTTGCTGCCATCTTTACGCCGCCGACATTACGCGTGACTGCGCCGCAAGCGGTGCGTGTGGGTGAGCCGATCACGCTGACAATTGGCCTGCGCCAGGCGTATGATATTGCCGGCTACGAGATGGTGCTGCGCTATGACACGACCCATGCCGAATTCGACGGCATCGAACAGCGCAGTAATGATCTGCGGCGCTTTGGTCGGGCAGTCAGCCCGCTTGGTGCGGTCGAGCTTCCCGATGGCATTGCATTCGGCTTTTTCTCATGCCCATCCGCCGAGTGCGGCATTGGCAATGGTCGTGTACGCCAGGCGGCACGCGGCAATGTTCAGCTGGCGCGTGTGTCGCTGATTGCCCGCCACGAAGGGCTGTTTGTCGTGCGCCTCGATTCGCTGCGGTTTGTTGATCCCCAGGGGCAGGTTGTGCAGGTGGCCAGTGAGGCACCGGCGATCACGGTGCGGGTCGGGGCGCGTGCGACTCCGCTGATCGATGCACCAGCGGCCGGCTGGAGCGTGGCCGCCGCCGGTACCGCCCGTGAGGCTGCCGCTACAACCCTCGATCTCACCGGCGATCAACGGCTCGACTATGCCGATGCGCTGGCGGTCGCGATTGCCTGGACCCAGGCGCGCGAGGGGGGGGATCCATGCCGGGCAGGTCTGGATCAACGCTATGATCTCAATGGTGATGGCTGCCTTGATGTTGCCGATGCGCAGATCGTCGCAGCCGCCATACAGCCGGCAAGCAGTGCGAGCCATGGGCCGCTGGCGTTTATCGGCGAGTTGCTTGCCCCTCCACTCCAGGCGGCTCCGGCAGCTCAGGCCGGCTCGATCTTTACCGTCACCTCGACCGCCGATACCCCCGATGCAACCCCCGGCGACGGGATCTGCCTTGCTGTCGGCGGCGGATGTACGCTGCGCGCTGCGATCACCGAGGCGCTTGCCAGCAATGGGCCAGACACGATCAACTTTGCTCTTCCCGGTAGTGGCGTGCAGACGATCCAGCTTACGGGCCAGCTGCCAACCCTGAGCGATCTGAGTGGGGGTATTACGATTGATGGCTATAGCCAGCCAGGGGCGCAACCCAATACCGATCCATTGATCAGCAACGCCCAGATACGCATTCAGATCGCCGGTGGCGGCATGAATGGGTTCGACGCGCTCTGGATCACATCGGCCAATAATACCGTGCGTGGGCTGGCGATCTACAATATCAAACGTGCCCTGGTACTGTTTGGCAGTGTCGCCGACCAGAATCGTATTGTGGGCAATTTCATCGGAACCGACGCAACGACAACCTTCCTCTCGCCGACATTTGTTTCGGGAAGCCATGGGATCTCGATCGATCAGGGATCGAGCGATAACCTGATCGGTACTGCGAGCCTTGCCGATCGTAATGTAATCTCGGGCAATGGGCAGAATGGGGTCAGCCTGTATCACGAAGAGACCGATCGCAACCTGATTGCCAACAATATTATTGGCCTTTCGGCCGATGGTACCCGGCGGGTGCAGAACTGGAACATGGGGATCGACATTAACCGTGCCGCATCGTTTAATACCGTCGGCGGCATGGCACCCGGCATGGCCAATGTGGTGTCGGGCAATAATAATGAAGGGGTTGAGATCTCGCACTATACCACGACAACCGGCAATGCGATCATCGGGAACTATATCGGCACTGATGTAAGTGGGCGTAGTGCGCCGGATCATACATATAACGCCAATCGTGGTATTCATATCGAAGATGGTGTGGTCGATTCGATCATCATGGGTAATGTGATCGGCAATAACCGGGGGGGCGGGATCATTATCGAAGGGTACTATACCCGAGGCACAGTAGTGACGCAGAATCTGATCGGGGTATCGCTCAACAATAGTGCGATTCCGAACAGTGTCTATGGTATTCGCGCCTCGAACCATGCCACCGATTCGCGCATTGGCCCCGGTAATATCATCGCCCACAATCCGGTGGGGGTGCAGGTGCTGGATCCGACGACCGATCGCCATCAGATCACCCAGAATGTGATCTATAACAATACCGTGCTGGGGATCGATCTCGAACCGGCGCTGATGGTTAATCTTAATGACGCGGGCGATATCGACACGGGTGCCAACCAGCAGCTGAACATGCCGTTGCTCGAAAGTGCCACACCAACAATAGTGACCGGGGTCGCCTGCGCGGGATGCACCGTCGAGCTGTTCCGTGCCGATCGCGATGATGGGCAGTATGGCCAGGCACTGGCCTATATCGGCGGTGCGGTTGCCGATACCAACGGCTGGTTCAGTGCCCCGGTCACCGGCATCCTGCCGGGGGAATATGTTAGCGCTACCGCGACCGACCCGCAGTTGAACACCTCGGAAATGAGCCGTAACCTGCGGGTTGCTGGTACGGCCACGCCCAACCCGCTGATCGTGCAGGATACCTTCACCCGTGCGGTGACCGACGGCTGGGGGAACGCCGATATCGGCGGTGCCTATACACTGGTGGGTGCGGCTGCCGATTTTGATGTCAATGGCACAGCAGGCACGATCCTGCTCCCCACAGCGGCCAGTAATCGGATGGCATTGCTGACGGGTGTCTCGACGACCGAAATCAATGCGACATTCAGTGTACGACTCGATCAGGTCGCAACGGTTGGCGGCCAGTATACCGATCTGGTAGCACGCCGGATCAGCAATAACAATGAGTATCGCATCCGGTTGCGCTTTGCTGCCGATGCGACAGTTCGGCTACAGGCGATTCGGGTGCGTAGTGGTGTGCATACACCGCTTGGCAGTGAAGTGACGGCACCTGGCGTGACCTACGCCCCGGGTGCCGTCGTGCGGACACGCATGCTGGTAACCGGGACGAATCCGACGACTCTGCAGATCAAAGCCTGGAATGACGGCCAACCAGAACCTTTCTTCTTCCCATATGTGATGACCGATAATGATGGCGATCTGCAACAGGCCGGAATACTCGGGCTGAATGCCTATCTCACGTCAACCAGCACAAGCTTCCCGCTGGTAGTGACGATCGATGATCTTTTTGTTGAGCAACTCGATACCAGCATACCGAGGCCGGCACCAACACCAGGGCCGACAGTAACGCCGACGCCAACACCGCAGATCGCTACCTATGTGCTCGATCGTTTCGACCGAATCGCCGTCGATTATTGGAATTCGGCACAGATCGGCGGTGCCTATTCGGTAAGTTCGGCCCTACCGGATTACGATGTGAATGGCACTGTCGGCCTGATGGCACAGCAGAATGCGGCCGATAGCCGGGGAGCGACCCTGACGAGTGTCGCGGTGCGTGATGCTGATTTTTCGGTGCGCGCCAGTATCGATATGCAGCCGGTAGGCGGCACCGGGCAGTATATCTACCTGGTAGCACGTCAGATCAACAGCACGACCAGCTATCGTGCACAGGTGCAGATCACCCCGGCCGGTGCAGCACGCCTGCAGATGCTCAAACTGGTGAATGGCACCACGACCCTGATCGGCAACGAGGTGGTGCTTGCCGGCACCTACCAGCCCGGACGCTTCATTAAGCTGCGGCTGCAACTCAGCGGTGCCTCCCCCACCAGTATCCGCCTGCGTGCCTGGTGGGATGATCTGGCTGAACCGGGCACATGGCAGATCCAGGCGACCGATAGCGAACCACTGCTCCAGCAGGCAGGTGCCGTCGGGCTACGTACCTACCTCTCAACACTGGTCAGCAATGTTCCGCTGACGGTCATCTTCGACGATTTTGTCGTCACTGATATCGATACCAGCACACCACCGGCAACGGCGACACCCGGGCCGAGCCCGACACCGACGACCGCCAACCCGGGCGCAAGCCCGACACCAACAACAGCAACGCCGACGGTACTGATCTTCCGGCAGTATCTGCCGCTGACCCGACGTTAACATTGAGACTATTCTTTAATCATTATGCCGCTCGATGAGTGGTACAACACCCAGTAGGATGGTGTACTGGTGGGTTGTTGTATCGGGTGACGAGGAGCAAGTAATGATGAGCGGTCTCTTGAAGCAGCGATCGGTATTGGTGTTGCTGTTGGTTGGTGGGTTGTTTGCCGGCGGTATGCCGCGGCTTGAAACTGCCGCAGCATTGGTGCAAGAGCATATACCACCCGATAAAACAACAGTTGACATAACGTTAAGCTCATACCCGATTCCGGCCGGTGCGTTATTTGTTGCTCCCGGCGGCAGCGATACCAATGCGGGAACCGAGCAGGCACCATGGCGCACTATTGGGCATGCCCTGCGGAGTGCGCCAACCCGCTCAACGATTGTGATCCGGGCTGGCATCTATCGCGAAGGCAATATCAATCTGTTTGGCAAGCGTCTGACCATCCAGCCATACCCGGGCGAAAAGGTATGGCTGAAGGGTACGGCGGTCGTTGATGGATGGACGCAAGAGGGCGCACTCTGGCGACGCACTGGTTGGACAACGACCTTCCCACAATCAACGGCTGTTCCTGATGCGATCGATCCGGCATACTCGATGGCTCGTTATCCCGAGATGCTGTTCTACAATGATATCGGGTTGGTGCAAGTCGCCAGTAAGGCAAGTGTTGTGCCTGGTACATTCTTCTTCGATTATGGTGCAGGCACACTATATGTCGGTAATAATCCGGCCGGCGGCATATTCGAGGCTACGGTGCATGCGCATGCACTGAACCTGAGCGACACTCGTGGATCGATTGTGCGTGGGATCGGATTCACCGGCTATGCTGCGCATATCAACCCGCAGACCAATCAGTGTATGGTGCGTGGCACCACCGCAGGGATGATATTCGAAAACAACACCTTTGCCTGGAGCGCCGCCTGTGGCCTGCAAGTATTTGGTTCCGGCGTGATCGTTCGCGGCAATCGGTTTCTGTACAACGGCCAGGTTGGGATGGCGGTATCGCGTGGTGATTTCCTGCTTGCCGAGCAGAACTACTTTGCCTATAACAATCGCGAACGCTTTAATCAGCTCTGGGAATGCGGCGGTGCCAAGCTTACCAATACACACTATGCCCTGCTGCGTGATAATGTAGCGGAATATAACTACTGCAGCGGGTTGTGGGTTGATATCGAAAGCTCACATGTGACGGTCGTACGGAACCGTTCCCAGTACAACGAAAAACATGGCATTCATTACGAGCGATCGTATGATGGAGTGGTTGCCTCGAATATCGCGGTTGCCAACCAGCGATCAGGGATCCAGATCGGGAGCGGGTCGATCAACGTACGTGTCTATAACAACACATTGGTGCGCAATGACCGGAATATCAATGTGATTAACGACGCCCGGCCACGTTCGAATGCCGGCATTACGATCAAGAACAATATCCTGGCCGATGACGATGGAGTCGATAGCGGTAGTGTGCACGAAGCGCTGCTGAATGTGGAAGACTGGTCGGGTCGCAATCCCTGGATCAGTGCAGACCTTATGGTCAGCATGCTCGACTACAACGCCTACTATCGCGAAAATGCCGCAAGCCCGCCACGGCTGATAAGTTGGCAACAGCCGGTGTCGAACCTGAGCCTGACGACCCTTGAGCAGATCCGATCGCAGATCGGGCACGAACACCATGGCATCAGTGCGACGGGGGCGGCCGCGAGTTTCTTCCTTGATGCCGCCGCGGGCGATTTTCGCCTGAAGCCGGGCAGCCCGGTGGTGAATGCCGGCCAACCATTGCCGCACGATATTGCTGCGGCTGTTGGCGTTGCCGCCGGGAGCGTGGTGTCGATGGGGGCCTTACGCGCCCCGGATCTGGCCCGTGAGTCGCTGATTCAGATCCAGGCTGCCGGAATGTCTGCCGACACCACCTTCCCGAGCTTCGAACTACTCGTGGATGATACTGTCGTGGCGACCTTCAGCAATGTGCAGGGAGATCCACAGCAACGTATCTTTCAGCAATTTCAGCAGCAGATCCCGCGCCAGATCTATGCCAATCAAGTCAAGATTCGCCTGGTCAATGCATCACCGCTGCGTCGCTTGCGTGTCGATGCGATCACCATCGATGGAGTACGGTACGAAACTGAATCACTGTTAACCTTCTCAACCGGTTCGATCCCGGCGGCAGCCGGATGCACAATGGGGTATGCGTATTCCGAATGGATCGTGTGCAATGGCTATGTGCAGTACGATCCACGTGGCCTGCGGCCGGCACAAACGATCCGGATCCCATTGATTCAACGCTGATAGAATGATGGTGCATATGTCGCGCTTACTGATTGTGGGTGGCCAACAACGCCGGTTGCGTTCGTTGCTGCGTGGAGCGCGGGATTGGTATGAATATCAAAAAGGGCTGATTGTCGAAGTCGATCCGGCAACCACAACACTGCGGACGCATGTCGAGTATGTGTCGCCGGCGGAAGCGATTGGCGGTGATGAGCCGATCATTCTGTTCAAATCGGCCACCCATGCAGACGATCGGTTGTATACCTGCACGCCGACCGAAGTGATCGTCTATCGGCTTCCGACATTTACGGTTGAAACCTATATCACATTGCCATGCTTCAACGATCTGCACCATGTTCGCCCGACGCCGCACGGCACGTTGCTGGTGGCCAATACCGGCCTTGATATGGTGCTGGAACTGACACTGCACGGCGAGGTGATCCGCGAGTGGAGCGTGCTTGGCGAAGCACCCTGGGCGCGTTTCGATCGCACGATCGATTATCGTAAAGGGATCAGCACCAAACCGCATCACTCGCATCCGAACTACCTGTTCTATCTGGGTGATGAGCCGTGGGCGACACGGTTTCACCAGCGCGATGCGATCTCGCTGCGTGATGCGACCCGCCGGATTGCGATCGATGTTGAGCGCGTGCACGATGGGGTGGTGCATGGGGAATGGATCTATTTTACGACCGTGGATGGCCATGTAGCGATTGCCGGCGTTCATTCCTTGCAGGTCGAAGAGCTGATCGATCTCAGCCGTTTCCATGACGAGAGCCTGATTGCAGGATGGTGCCGTAGCCTTATGGTCGATCGCACAACCCTCTGGGTTGGCTTTTCGCGTCTGCGGCCGACCCGTTTCCGTGATAATGTCGCATGGGTGAAGAATCGCTTTCGCCAGAGCATGCCGACACATGTGGCGTGTTATGATCTGGTGCAGCGCCGCCGTATCGCCGTGGTGAATGTTGAGCAGCATGGCTTGAATGCTATCTTCAGCATCCACCCCATCACAGATCAGCGGCCGGATGCCTGAGCGCCTCCTTTCATCACAGAGCTGCTTCGCTGCGACAGAGCAATAGAGGCTGTTTCGCACAGAACAGCGCCTTCTGGGTTTGCCGCGTCATAGTGTAGTTGCCACAAGAGCTTTGCATGCGGGCGTCTCGCCCGCATGCGCACACGATACCACGTGCTGCCCCGCCACACCGCTAATCGGCTCTCTAGCGAAAACGATGGATCCAGGGAGCGCGGGCGTCTCGCCCGCATGCGCACAGATCATTACGCCTGCATGTCGCTATAGGGCGTATGCGTTCTCGTGACAGGTAGGATACGGGGGAAGCCGGACGGTCATGCTGCGCGCAGCGACACAGCTCTCCGTGCAGCAGACGGCGACGCAGGGTTGGTTCCTCCCCTCGTCATCTGAGGATGCATGCTATACTACGAGAGAAGCGTCGTGGTGCCGCAGCTAGAACTGGTATAGGCAGCTATGGATGTGATACCTCCCGCTGAACTCCTCGCCGACCCCCTGACCGGTGCACTGACACGTCATGCCTTCGACTCGCTACTTGGGCGCGGCCTCGAACAGGCACTTGCCGAGCAGGCTTGCCTGGCGCTACTGGTGATCGACATCGATCATTTCAAGAGTATTAACGACAGTTTCGGCCATGTGCGCGGCGATGCCGTGCTTATCGAGGTCGCCCGGCGCATGCGCGAAGCCTTGCGTGCCGGTGATCTGTTGTTTCGCTTTGGCGGCGACGAGTTTGTGGTGCTGGTACCGGCCCCAACCCGCAGCCATGCCCTGCAGGTTGCCGAGCGCATGCTGA
>CALLZL010000665.1 GCA_937859575.1 uncultured Chloroflexota bacterium | reverse complement strand
GATCGCGACGGGAACGGTAAAACCGCCATGTTTCTGCTCGACATCGCCGGTGGCGAGGCGACACCACTCGGCAATCTGCCGGGGAGCCCCATGGCGCTCGAATGGTCGGCCGACGGCTCACAACTGGCGTTTCTTATGGATGATCCTGAAACGGCAGCAGCAGGCCCGAATGGCGAATCAAGCGATGCAATTGTCGTCGAGGGCCATCATGCCTGGCGGCGGCTCTGGGTAATTGATATCGTGACCGGTGTGGCTCGCCGGATCACCGATGGCGATCTGCAGGTGTGGGAATATACCTGGGCTACCGACGGTAGTTTTGTGCTGGTAGCCGGCGCGGAACCGTATGAATGGTCGTGGTTTCTGGCTTCCCTGATGCGTATCGGGCCCGAAGGCGACGCACCGACTACGATCTACCATGTGCCCGAGAAGCAGTATGCTGCACCGCGGGTTGCGCCCGACGGCCGGCATGTTGTGTTTCTCTCGGCGATCTGGAGCGACCGGGGCATGAATGCCGGCGATCTGCTGTTGCTGCAGCTTGCCGATGGCATGGTGCGCAATCTGAGTGCCGGTTACGGCGGCAGCATCTGGTGGATGCAGTGGACCGATGACGGCAGTGGGCTTGACTTTCTGGCCTACGAGCAGGGTGAAGCGGTACTTGGCCGTATTGCGCTCGCCGATGGGTCGCGCACCATTCGCTGGCGTGGTGCTTTCCAGTTTGATGAGGATTTTGCCTCGCGCTACCTGTTGCCCGATGGCAGCCTTGCGGTGGTGCGGAGCGATCCGCTTGCGCCGGCCGAGCTGTGGCTTTTGCAGGTCGCCTCCGAGCAGCCGGCTGCAGCGCCACCCCCGGTTGCCCAGCCGGCTGCTCAACAGTTGCTCTGGGAAGAGATTGCCGATGTGGCGGCCGATCAGGCGGCGCTCTGGAGCGCCGATGCGCTGCCGGCAGTGATTGCCGCGCCGCCGCTCCACTGGCGGCGGCTCTCGCGTGTTCAGCCGCCAATCGACGATATCGCACTCGGCGAGACGCGCACGCTTGTGTGGCGCGGCAGCGATGGCACACCTGTGCAGGGCTTGCTGGTGCTGCCGGTCGGGTATGAAGAGGGTCGTGCCTACCCACTGGTAACATGGGTGCATGGTGGGCCGGCCTGGTTCCACAGCTATGCGTTCCAGGGATCAGGCCGTAGTGTCGCTCAGCTCTTTGCCGGGCAGGGGTATGCGGTCTTGTTGCCCAATCCGCGGGGCAGTATCGGCTGGGGCGTGCCATTTACCGAGGCAACGATCGGTGATTACGGCGGTGGCGATTATGCCGACATCATGGCCGGGATCGACCATGTGATTGCAATGGGCATCGCTGCCGCCGATCGGCTGGCAATCGGCGGTTGGAGCTATGGCGGTTACATGTCGGCCTGGGCAATCACCCAGACCACGCGCTTCAGGCTTGCGCTGATCGGCGCCGCCATTACCCACTGGCGTTCGTTCCATGGGGTCGCCTCGATCGGCACCTGGGATCGGATCGGTCTGCGTGCCGATCCATACACCCCAGGCAATCTGTACGACACCCGTTCACCGCTACACTATGCCAACCAGATCGCCACGCCGGCGCTGATTGTGCATGGCCAGAATGATATCATCGTGCCGGTCGGGCAGGCATATGAGCTGTTTCGGGCCATGAAGGATCGGGGTATCACAGCCGAACTTGTGATCTACCCCCGCGAACCGCACGGCCTGCAAGAACGGGCGCATGTGCTCGACCGCACGCAGCGCTACCTGGCATGGCTGGCACAGTATCTGTAAGCTACGTGACCAGGCCGCGTGCCGCTACCGGCCAGACGAGTTCGACGCTGCCGTTGCGCACGCCGACGATCTGGTTGAACAGGTTGGTGACCACACAGCAGTGGTTGGGCAGGATTGTGACACGTTCGCCGATGGCGGGCACGCGGTCGCAGGCCGAGAAGTCGGTGTGGCCATGTTCTTCCGAGAGGCCATAGATCCGGGCTTCGGGGTATTCGAGGATCAGACCATGGCCATCCTGCCCGAGAGTATCGGAAGACAAGACTTTGCTGCCGGCATCCAGAATTCCGCGAGTCGCGGTTGGCCGGCTTACCACCGTAGCGATCACATGGAATGAGCATTCTTCGAGTGTCATTGCGCCACGCGCCACGGTTGCCCGATCGCCATAGATATACATTCCGGCACGGTATTCCGTCACTTCTCGATGCTGGTGTGCCTGCCACATCCGTGCCGTGCTGCCTGCTGTCACCTGGTCGATGCCGATACCGTCGGCGGCGAGCAGTGTACGCACTTCGGCGACAAATGGATCAAGTCGCTCATCGATCGGGTAGGTCATCAGGCCGCCGAAGTGGAGCCCGGGTGCGGCGGCGATCCGCCGTGCCAGTGCCGCCGCTTCGTGGGGTGTTTGTACGCCGCAGCGCTGCCCACCGGTGTCGCATTCCACCAGAACGGTCAGCTGTTGATGGCTGGCAGCAACGGCCGCTGCAAGCCCATCGACCACAACTGCCGAGTCGGCGGTGACGCGAATATGCGCTCGATGCAGCAGCCGCATCAGCCGGTTGAGCTTGGCTTCGCCAATCAGGTTGTATGGCATAAAGATATGGCGGATGCCGGCCTGCACCATAACCGCGGCTTCACCAAGCTTCTGGGATGTGATGCCGGCCGCGCCGGCTGCCAGTTGCATATGGGCGATCTCGGGGATCTTGTGGGTCTTGATATGCGGCCAGTTGGCAATGCGATGTTCGTCGAGGTAGTGCTGGAGCTTGATGATATTACTCGCCAGCCGATCAAGATCGACAATTGCCACCGGGGTTTCCAGTTCCGCAAGCGTAGTCATGTCTGTTCTCCTTGTCGTGCCACCTGATCATACACCTGTTCGAGCGCCGCAACGGCGCGATTGAGATCAAACGTTTCAACAACATGCCGCCGCCCGGCAGCCCCCATGGCCGGCCAGCGCTCCGGCTGTTGCAGCAGCCGTTCGAGGAGCGCGCTCAACTCTTCGGTATCCCCTTCGTGTGCCAGCAGGCCGCTGACGTCATGCTGCACAATCTCGGCAATCGCGGCATGGTGTGTCGAGACGACCGGCAGACCGGCTGCAAGTGCTTCCATCAGCACCACCGGTGCCCCTTCCTGATCGCCGTCGGCTGCGGTGAGGCACGGTAGCACAAAGAGATCGGCGGCTGCGAGTTCGGCCAGCACCCGTGCCGCTGGTTGCGCGCCGCAGAAGTGTACCTGCCTTCCAACCCCGGCGGCCTGTGCCTGCGCCTCAAGTGTTGCACGTAACGGCCCATCGCCGATAATCGTCAGTGTCAGGCCCGCATAGCGGTGATGCAGCCGGGCCACAGCCGCGATTGCCACATGGATGCCCTTCTTTTCGACCAGCCGGCCGATACTGAGCAGCCGCACGCCATTGGATCCCGGGCTGCGCGGTGCGAACGGAATGCCTGCCGGATCGATACCGGTCCGTACCAGATGGATGCGTTCGGCTGGCGCACCAAGTGTGATCAGCTGATCGCGCATATGGTGCGAGACGACGGTAAAGGCGGCACCATGGGTAAATAATGGCCGGTAGAGCCGGCGGCCATAGTGACGAGCAGCCGGTTTGGCGACATCGCGGCCGTGGAACGAGGTAATCAGCGGGAGCCGGCTGCGGCGGGCAATCGGCAGGGCTGCCAGGCCGGCCTCGCCGAAGTGGGCATGCAACAGGCGGGCGGTTGGTAGCGCCGCTTGCAAGGCCCGACACGGGCGGAACACCGGCCGCCAGGTTTCGTCGCGCAGGAGCCGGCGCAGCATGGCGTAGGCAGCCCGCTGCGGCAGACGTGGTAACGGCAGGCGGCCGATGTGTGGCAAGGGGAATGCTGCGAGGTTCGTCAGGTGGTCGGCGAACACCAGCGGCTGCCACGAGCACAGGCGTATCAGATGGCGATAGATGAAGGTTTCGGAAAGCGCCAGGTAGGTGGTTTTGAGCTGGATGGCGGTTGGTCGTTCAGGTTCCATGCGATGGCTCGGCACGCACAATGATCGGGCAGCCAGATAGACGCGGCGAGTAGGTACGACGCGCCCGCCGCAATAGTATAGCGAGCAAACGGATCAGCCATAGTCGGGGAAACTCGCCGTCGGTTGGATGGCTCCCCAATAAGCAGAAATCGCGTGTATCACGCATCGATCAGCCCCTCATGGGATACGGCGCGAGCGGATGATAATCACAAGCTGAGCGATGGCGGTACCGACACCAGCCGCGAAACAGGGGAGCGACAGGATCCAGATCAGGGTTGACGGGAATTGCAGGATACTGCCAAGCGACGAGACGACGAATCCCAGGCCAAAGGCGGCCAGAGTCGCCTGACCGATCCGCTCTTGCAGGCGTGCCAGGCGAATCAACCGCGTGTCGCTAAAGATCGCATCCCAATCGTGGCCGGTCACCCGTCGGCGCATCTGCGGCATCAGCAGAGCAACAAGCATCATTGCGATTCCGCCCACCAGCGAGATCCAGGCTCCAGTTTGATCCATCGCGGCTCACACCCTTTCACCGGCACGGACACCGCCGCCGCGGGCGCGGACGTGTACGGCATAGTCGGTGACTGCCGCCGCAACCCGCCGGCCGAGCTCGACAGCGAAGTTGGTACCGCGATCCCATGGATAGACCTGGCTCATACTGGCCCAGTACAATCCTTCGAGCGGTGTGGCCAGTGGTGGAATATGCTGCGAGTGGCCGACCGGCACAATCGGCTGGGCGTATGGCTCGCGGTGCAGCCAGGCGTCGCGTACCCATGTCGGCTCGAATGATCGATTGAACTGTGCCAATGCCGGCAGGAAACGCGCCAGGAGTTGATCCTTGCTGAGTTGAAAATACTCGTGTGATGGATCAAGATAATCGCCGCAATAGATCAGCGTATCGCCGCCATAATGATCGGCAGAAACGAAACTGGTATGCTCGACCAGCGCCAGGAACGGGAATTCGTCTTTCGGTAGATTGACCCAGTAATACCCACCCGTAAGCGGCTTGTGAAGCGCGATCGTCAGCACGACTGCCCCAAGCGAACGGAGCCCGGCCAGTCGGCCGAGACCCTCGGGCGGCAACTGGGGTACAAGGCGGCTGAGCAGCGCCGGCGAGCCGGTGGTGATCACCGCATCGCAGGCCTCGACACCTGCCGTAGATGTCACGCTCCAGCCGCCTTCCTGTTCGGCAAGTGCCTGGATGGGTGTCTCCAGGTGGATGGTTGCACCAAGGGCGCGGGTACGCGCCAGGAGTGCATCGATGAAGGCCTGAAAACCGCCCTAGAAATAGCCCAGCTGAAATGTGCGCGCTTTGAGGCGGGCCCAGAGCCAGGCCATATTGACTTCGCCCGCGTACGGGCCGAACTTCCCTTCGAGCAGCGGCTGCCAGATCGTGCGGGTCACTCGCGGCCCCGACCAGCGTGCCGACCAGGCGGCGGCGGTTGTCTGTTCGAGCGACTGCCAGTCGTTGGTGGCATACTTCAGATAGGCGGCCGTCAGGCCGAAGCGGATCCGATCAACGAACGGTAGACCCGGGAAACGCAAGATCTCGCCGACTCCTGCGATTGGGTAGGCACGATCGCGCCACCATTGTGCCGTAACCGGGCGGCTGAAGAAGAGCTGATCGCCGAAGCCGATCTCATCGACCAGCTTGCGGATATCGTGATCGGTTTCAAAGAGGTGATGGTAGAAGCGTTCGAGCGGCCACTGCCAGCGCGAATCACGAAAACCGGAGGCTAACCCCCCGGCGACCGGTGATGCCTCGTATACCACCACCTGAAACCCGGCGCGCGCCAGATCATAGGCAGCCGTCAGGCCGGCAACACCGGCGCCAAGAATGGCAATCTTCATCGTAGTGCCTCAACACTCTGCTCTTCGGTTGCCTTGCTGAAATCACGCCAACCAAGATGTTCCGACAGCATATACAACCCACCGAGTGCCGTAATCGGCAACCAGAGCGCCACATGCAACACGACAGTATACCCGGTGGCGATCGCCTGATCGACACCAAACGCCATGAGGACGGCGATCCCCGGTACATGGAATGTACCGATATAGCCGGGCGTCGATGGGAGCGTCGTAAACAGATTGACGACCGCCGTCATGAGCATGAGCACCAGGAACGAGACCTCGAATGGGAAGGCATGCATCACAAACCAGTATTTGCCGGTCTCCATGAGCCAGATCACCACCGTTGAGCCGAAGATCACGATCAACTCACGTGGGCTGCGTAATGACTGTAACCCTTCGACAAAACGATTGAACAGGCCGTGGGTCTGTGGCCGCAGCGCTTCGGGTACCAGCCGATCGACGATCCGGGCATACAGCCGACCGATCCGTGCCGGGCGGGCCGCCAATGCCAGAAAGAGGATCAGCGCCGCCAGAAACAGCACGCTGAAGACACTGATGATTGATGTATAGACCGGCGGTAGTGGCGCGAAGGGGAGCGTTACGAAGACGAAGAGCAGCATCACCAGGCCGTCGAAGATTCGTTCGAGCACGACGGTGGCAAGCGAGGCGCTGATTGGCACACCCGCCCGGCGTTTAAGCACATACGAGCGCAATACCTCTCCGGCACGTGCCGGGTAGACATTATTGCCCATGTAGCCGATGACGACTACCGGGAAGAGCTGGTTGACCGCGATCGGCCGCAGGTGGCGCAATAACGATTGCCAGCGCCATGTGCGTGCCCAGACAGCCACAAAATAGACGGCGATTGCGGGGATCAGCCACCAGTAGTTGGCCTGGCTGACGATAGCCCAGAAGTTTTGCAGATCGAGCCCGTTAAGGGCGATCGCGAGACAGACGGCGCTGACGACGACTCCCAGCCAGAGCTTCCAGTTACGTGCCAATAGTGCCTCCGGTGTGAGCCGGCTCTGCGCGCCGCAGTGCGCATTCGTATACCGCGCGGCATGATACTCGAAAGTGCATCTTTTTTCAATTGATGCCCATGTGCCATCAGGGCTACGTCAAAATCCGTGAAGCTTCGCCTCAGACTCTGTTTTCTTGGTGTTTCTGGCGGCGAAGCCGCCAGAAACACCAAGAAAAGAATACTCGGGGGCGGCGAAGCCGCCCCCGAGACCCCACCGGAGGTGACTTTGACGTAGCCCTACATGTACCATGTTCCGCTGAAGTAGATACGCTATACTACGTTGATATGAACGAGTCGATAACTAGACCGGCAGCATTCGGCTGGGTCGAGAAACGGCTGCAAGAGGCCGCTCTGCCAACGATCGCCGGCAACTATAATCGCAACCATATCATCAGCCACGAGGGGCGCACGTATCTGGTTCGGGTGCCGATCCATGGTGCACCGACGCTCGATATCCGCCTGACACCCGAATGGGATGTTCTGCCGTTGCTGGCCGCACAGGGGTTTGCGGCGCCGCGCCTCTGGTATCGCGATCCGCAGGGGCGTTTTGCCGTACACGAGTTTCTTCCCGGCCAGAGCCTCGATCAGCTCTACCCGGTGCGTGCGGTGCTGCCCGATTGGGTTGCGCCGGTGATGGCGGTGCAACTGGCGCAGTTACACCAGCTCGATAGCGTGCCATTCGTGGCGGTGTGCGGCATGCTGGCGGCCGCCGGCGATAGCTGCGGTGTGCTGCTGGCGGCCGCCGACTATACCGAACGTTTCTGGCGGGCGCAGCTGGTGCGATACCGGCAGCTGTATGAATCCCTGGCCGTGCCGCCCGATCCGCTGGCGTCGGTCCGCGCCGAGGCGGCGTGGCTCACCCCCCGAGCGTTTGTTGTCTGCCATTGCGATACTCACCGGCGCAATCTGATAGTGGCTCCGGATGCCGAACAGCTGACGCTGATCGATTGGGAACTGACCACACTGGCTGATCCGGCCTACGAACTTGCGCAACACCTGCACAAGATACGCTACCAGCCACACCAGGAGGCCTGCTTTCTGGCGGAGTACGGCAAACTATTCGGCAACCTGCCGCCCGCCGCCGAGATCGCGATCTATCGCGGGGACGAGCAGATACGTTCGGCATTGATCGGCACGGCCCGTATGGCCGACGATATTCGTCGGCGGGGTGTAACATCGGCGGCGCAGCTGGCACTGGCGGTACATCTGGCGCCCAAACTGGCGCGTGCCTGGGAGATCTGGCAGGTCGATGGGGATCCCGATGTGCTTGAACCGGCGCAACTTGCAGCACTCTTATACCATGCGACTACGTCATACGAGGGGTATCGCCCGGATCTACCGGGCGTGCGCTGATCGCATCCCCTCGATTGTACACTTCTGCCGGCAAGGCCGGCACCAGTCATCGACTGTAGTTTGGGAGAAAGCATGCCACTGTCGTTCGAGATCACCGCCCGTGATCCAAGCAGCCGCGCTCGTGCCGGTGTCGTTCATACCGCCCATGGCCCGGTCGAAACCCCGGTCTTCATGCCGGTCGGCACTCGCGGCACCGTCAAATCACTCACCCCCGAAGAGTTGGTCGAACATGGTTCGCAGATCATTCTCGGCAATACTTACCATCTCTATTTGCAGCCCGGCCACGAACTGATCGCCGCCCATGGCGGCCTGCACCGCTTTATGGCCTGGGAAGGGCCAATTCTTACCGATAGCGGCGGGTTTCAGGTGTTTAGCCTGGTGTACGGCGGGATCGCCGATGAGGTGAAAGGGCGGCGTCCGGCACATCCACAGACCAAGCGTAACATGGTGAAGGTAACCGAAGAAGGGGTGATCTTCACATCGTATATCGATGGTTCGAAGCATATGTTCACCCCCGAGCGCAGTATCGAGATCCAGAAGGGAATCGGTGCCGATATCATCCTCTGCTTCGACGAACTGCCGCCGTTTCATACCGGCTACGATTACACCGCCCGTTCACTTGAGCGAACCCACCGTTGGGAAGAGCGCTGCCTCACCTTTCACCAGCAGACGCGCACCGGCGGGTTGCCGTTTGATGCGCCTCATCACGACCAGGCGCTCTTCGGGATCGTGCATGGCGGTGTCTACCCTGAGTTGCGCCGTGCAAGCGCCGAACTGCTTGGTGCGTTACCATTTGATGGTTTGTGTATTGGTGGGTCGCTTGGTGGCAACAAACAACAGATCCGCGAGGTGGTCGATATGACGGTGCCGCATATGCCGGATGCACTGCCGCGCCATCTGCTCGGCATTGGCGATGTGGATGATCTGATCGACGGTGTAGCGCAGGGGATCGATATGTTCGACTGTGTCAGCCCGACGCGCCTTGGCCGGCATGCTACCGCGCTGGTGCGCGATCCGGCGCGCCGCTGGAAGCTGAATGTGCTGAATGCGAAAGTGCGCCACGACCAGCAACCGCTCGATGCCGACTGTGCCTGTTATACATGCCGGCGCTACTCACGGGCCTACATCCACCATTTGTTTCGCTCGCGCGAACTCCTGGGAATCCGGCTTGTCAGCCTGCATAATATTGCGTTTCTGCATCGCCTGATGCGCGAGGTACGTACCAGTATTCTGCAGGGAACCTTCGCCGAACTGCGGCGTGCGTGGCTCGCCACACTGCCGGCTCTTGGCATGTAATGCCGCATAGCGAGCTACGGCACCGGGTCGTGCCCGCCCTGTGCCCAGGGGTGGCAGCGCAGGATGCGACGTATGCCGAGGTAACTACCACGCAGTGCGCCATACTTCTCGATCGCCTGGTAGGTATACTTCGAGCAGCTTGGCGAATAGATGCAGCTGGGTGGCAGCGGCGGTGAAAGACGCCGCTGGCAGAAGCGGATGAGCCCAAGAGACAGCCAGCGCACCCACGCCTCCTACTGGCGGATCAGTTCCCACACCAGGTGGCGTAACTGCGGTAGAATAAGCTTTTCGAGCGCCAGCCTCACCGCCCCCGGCGAGCCGGGCAGGCAGAAGATGAGCGAGTCGCGGTAGGTGCCCGCAGTGGCCCGCGAGAGCATGGCGGCCGCACCCACATCTTCATACGAAAGCATGCGGAAGAGTTCGCCGAAGCCAGGTAGCTGTTTGTCGAGCAGGCTGGCAATCGCTTCGTAGGTGCTGTCGGGCCGGGTAATGCCGGTTCCGCCATTGGTAACGATCCCCTGGCATCCGGCCGATGCCATTTTGGCGACATGCTCCACAATCAGCGATGGCTCGTCTTTGACAATCGCACTTCTGGTAACAGTGTATCCCTGGGCTTCAAGAAGCGAACGAATGACGGATCCGCTCGTGTCTGTGTCGGTGGTACGGGTATCGCTAATCGAGAGAATACCGCAGTTGATTGTCGCCGGGGTTTCTTCACGTGCTCGTCGCTCATGTTCGCTGCTCATCGGCATATCGCTTTCATCGGCTGGGGTAGAATACCAGTGCATGGTACCACATCGAATGGCGTTACGGCAATCATGGGTTGTCGGCTCATTGCGATTCCGTGCGACTGGGTTGGCTGGCGGCATAGCGAACTGCGTCGAACGGCATGACCACCCCCGAACGTTTGCCGGGCAAGATTTGTGCCGGTGGTGACTGGTAGTATTAAGAGAGGATCTCCATGCGCCCCCTTCTGTTTGCCTTTCTATGCGCCATCCTGCTGAGCAGTTGTGGCGACTATACCTATCGTGCCATGGCGCTGATCAACGAGCCGACGGCAGCGCCCGATTTTGTGCTGACCGATCAGCATGGGCGAATGTTTCAGCTCAGCGAGGCGCGTGGCACTCTGGTGTTGCTCTTCTTTGGATTCACAAATTGCCCCGATGTCTGCCCGACAACACTCGCCGATCTTGCGGCGGTGCAGCGTAATCTCGGTGCTGATGGCGATTCGGTGCAGATTGTGCTGGTAACGGTTGATCCCGAGCGCGATACCGCCGAACGCCTTGGCCGCTATGCGAATGTCTTTGGCCCCGACATCCTTGCGCTACGCGGCACCTCTGCCGAACTCGAGTCCGTCTATCGTAGCTTTGGGATCGTCGCTCAGCGCCGCGATCTGCCCGATTCCGAACTGCAATATACGATCGACCATACCTCGGCAGTGCTGGTGATCGACCGTCAGGGGCAGTGGGTCGGTATGTTCGGCTATGGCGCGCCGGTTGCTGATCTGACCAGTGATGTGCGCCATCTTGTCGCACAATAGCCGGTGGTTGATAGTATCGCCTGCTACCCCGTTGCCGCGGGCCATGCGGCGTGCTACAATGGCAAACATCCCTTGCCGGCGCGCTGGAAGTGCGGCACCGGCTAGTACAATGGATGGCAGCCACCCGTGCAGAGTATCGGCGACATTCTTCAGGCGATCGCACAGCAGCGACGGCGCGGTGGGCCGTTGCCGCTGATTATGCTGCGTTCGGTTGATCCAACTCCTGGTGAACGTATCAGCCATCTGCCGGTTGAAGGCGAACTTGCGCAGGCCTGGATGGCCTTCACCGGCGAGCCGTTTCGGCCGCATCAGGCGCAGGCACTCACGGCGTTGCGCCGGGGCGATCCGGTTGCGCTGCGTGCGACCAGTGCCGCCGTCATCAATTCGGGCCTGCTGCTCGTCTATGCAATCGCCGGCTACGAACCGTCTGCGACAACCATGCTGCTGGTCTCCGATGAGGTCGAGGCCTGGAGCCTGCATGCCCGTATCGGTCAGATCAACGATGCACTGCCCCTGCCGCTACGCCTGACACCGACCCTCTTCACGCCGACCCGTCGCCCGGATCCATTTGCCCGTATGATGATTGTGACGCCCGAAGCGTTGCATGGCCGGCTGCTGCGCCATCACGAACGCGCCTGGGCACCGTTCTGGGCACAGTTGCGCCTGATCGGTCTGCCCGATATCCATCGTTATACTGGTGTGGCGGCCGCCCATCTTGCCGATCTGCTGCTGCGCACGCAACGTGTGGCGATCCATCATGCTGCTGCCCAGCCACTGCTCTTTGGAACGCTGCTCGATCTCGCAGCTGCCGAAACGACACTCAACGGCCTGCTCGGCCAGCCATGGCGTATCATTCCTGCCGATGATGATGCCCAGCCCGGAACGATGCTGGCTGTCTGGCAGGCGGGCAGTGGCCGTATGCGCGAGGCAACCGAGATCGCACTGGCATTGCAGCGCCAGGGGTACGCGGTGCATATTGCCTGTGGCTCGCTCGAACGTGCTGCCATTGTGCCGTCGCTTGGCGATGTGCCCGGCATCACGGTAGGCCCGGGCGCTCCATCGGCACAGGTGCTGCTGACGGTCGGCTACCCCGGATCGCACAGTGCCGTGCGGCGTCTGCTGCGCTCGGGGTATCAGGCAGTTATGATCATACTTGGCGATCTTCCGCACGAACAGGCGCTGGCGCATCGCACCGAAACCCTGCTGAGCGGCCCGGCAACGGCGTGGGTGCCGCCGCCCCCCAATGCGTATGTCACGGCGCTGCATGTGGTGTGTGCCGCCAGCGAGCTGCCGCTGACCGAAGCCGAAGTCGATTCCTGGGGCGCACGCGAGATTGTCGATCGCCTGGTGGCGCAGCAGCAACTGGTTGATCTGCCGGATCCGGAGGTTGCCTGGAAGCCGGCCCATGCAGCCGGTGATCCATACCTCGAATTCAATATGCTTGCGTCGAGCGGGGCGGCGATCTATGCACGCACCGAACAGGGTCAGTCGCTGGGGAGTTTTGATCCAACCGGCTTCGAACGCTGGACATACCAGGGCGCGGCATTGCCGGCAGGTGCCGGCGGCATGCGAGTGATTGCCCGTGATGAAGAGAGCGGCTCGATTACCTTGCGCATCGAGAATGGCGGCCGGCGGACATACCCCCTGCGCCGTTGTTCGATCGAGGTGCGCGAAACCCGCGACGAGCGGATGTTGCATGCCAGCGGGCGGTTGGGGTTTGGCCGGGTGGTGGCAAACGAAGATATCAGGGGCTACCGCGAGGCTACACCAAGTGCCGGCCCCGCCGAGCAAGTGCTCCAGCCGTCGCTACGGGCGCGCTGGATCGCGCCCGCCTGCTGGTTCGAACTCCCGACTGCGCTCCAGGTTGGGCATCAGTTGATCGGCTGGTCGCTTGCCGCTGCCGTGGCGCTCAGTACCAGTGCCGATCATACCGATGTTGTGCCGTGTTACGATGCAGCTACGCGCCGTATCTACCTCGTTGATGCGCAGCCTGGTGGAAGCGGGATCGCAGCCTGGGTGTTTGCCAATGCCGAAGAGTTGTTGCCACTGGCCTATGATGTGGCGCTTGCCTGTCGCGGCGATACCTTCCTTGAGCCGCTCAGTCGTGCCGATCAGGATTGGCTGCTGACGCTGCTGGGGCGCAGTGATGTGCGCCTCACCACCTCTGCCGAGGCGCCGCTTCGGCCATCGCCGCCTGTCGAACGCGCCGAGCCGGTGCGCCACACCCCGCCGGCCGAACCGCCACTTCCGGCCGCGCCGCTGCGTCGTGGTGAGCCGGCGCTGTCGCCGCCGCGCCAGGAGCCACCAATGCGACCGGCCGAACGTCAGCCGCCGCGCCAGGAACCGTTGCCGCCACGCTCCGAGCCGCCTGCAGCAGCGGATGAACCGATTCCTGACCCGACGGCGCTGATCGAGCGCCTGCGTCGCCAGCGCGAACAGCGTGAACGAGCACAAGCCTCCCCGAACCGGGCGGCAGCTGCGCTGCAAACCGGCGCGGCCGGGATCGAGCCGCGCTTTGCGGCTGGTGATCGCATCTTCTGCCTGCCGTATGGTGATGGTGTGGTGCAGTTGAGCCGTATCGAGGCCGACCGCGAACTTCTGGTGGTGACGTTCCCGCAGCATGGGGAACTCACGATTGATCCCGCCGTGAGCCTGGTGCGCAAGCTTGATCACGATCCGGAACCGGACGATGTGCTCTGAGGAGATCCATAGGCCATGCGGCGGCAAGGCTGCCGCCGCATGGCATGGTGCCGGTGCGAACTACTTCTGCTCGTGATCGGGTGCCGACTGTTGCGGCTGCTCGGCCGATGTTGCCGCCGGTGCCGTCGGCGCGGCGCTTGCTGCAGTACGCTTGCCGCCACCGGTGAGGCGTCGCCAGATCCAGCGCAGGAAGAGGATAATCGGCCCCCAGACCGGGATCCAGATCAGCAGCACAATCGCAAGATTGATCAGCTCCTGTGCGAATTCGAGCAAGCCGCGCAGAGCGCCGCGGGCGACTTCGAGCGGTCGCCAGAGCCCCTCTTCGACGATCGGTGTCGTCGGTATCGGCTGCAGGTAGACATTAATCGTCGAGAGCGCCGCACTCTGCTGGAGATATTGCATACGCCCTTTGATCTGCTCGATCTGCCCCTGTACATCGGTCAGTGCGTTGTTGACATTCAGCGCGTCCTCCACCCGGTTGGCCTGTTCGAGCAGGTCGAGCAGCCGATCGCGGGTTGCTTCAAGATTGCGCAAGCGTGATTGCAGATCGACGAACTCTTCAGTCACATCCTGGCCGCTGATTGATCGGCCCAAGACCCGCGTTGCCAGCCCTTGTACGCCTTCAAGCGCTGCGTCGAACTGGTTTGCCGGTACGCGGAATGTGACACTCGTGCGCTGGAAGGTATCGGTACCGCTGGTCTCGACCGTCACAACATACCCGCCAAGCTGGGCGACGCGATCGCGGATGGCAGCTTCGGCATCGCGCACTGATTGAACTTCGATGCTCAGGCTGGCATTCTTGATGATCAGCCGCTCGATATCTGCCTGGGTCGCCTGATCAAGCGCCTGGTTGGTCATCTCGGCCGTACCGCGCCCCGGTGCGCCGCCCGATTCGATCGCCGGTGCTTCAGCCGCCATGTCGCCCGGCATCGCCTGGGGTGCCGCCGGTGCCGATGCAAAGTTTCCGCCACTGGCTCCGCCACATCCGCTCAGGATGACGAGCATAAGCATGAGGAGCAATCCAAAGCGTTTCATGTCGTGTCTCCTCTGGGGTGTCTGTTCGCACCGCCGGGTGCGCCATTCGCATCTCGTTCGGTGCTGCTGCTGATATAGACGCAATAACCCTGCCCAAGGTTCCCGACCCGCAGGCCCACAAAAAATACAGTATAATAACCAGAGTCACCGCATCGCAGAGGGCTGTAATGGCATCGCAGGCGCTCTATCGCCGCTACCGCTCGCAAACCTTCAACGAGCTTGTCGGCCAGGAACATATTGTCCAGACGCTTCGCAATGCACTTGCCGAGGGCCGGATCGCGCATGCCTATCTCTTCACCGGGCCGCGTGGCGTGGGGAAGACGACCGTAGCGCGTTTGTTGGCCAAGGCGGTGAATTGCACTGCTGCACTGCCCGATCGCCCATGTGGTGCGTGCGATATGTGCCGCGTGGTTGCCGATGGGCGCGCCGTCGATGTGATCGAGATGGATGCTGCCTCGCATACAAGTGTCGAGGATGCCCGCGAAATCATCGAGCGCGTTCAGTTTCGCCCCACCAGCGGCCAGTATAAAGTCCATATTATCGACGAAGTGCACATGCTTTCAACCGCGGCTTTTAATGCCCTGCTCAAGACACTTGAAGAGCCGCCCGAACATGCCATTTTCGTCCTTGCCACCACCGAGGTGCATAAAGTCCCCGAGACGATCCTGTCGCGCTGCCAGCGCTTTACCTTTAATCGCCATTCGGTCGCGCTGATTGCCGATCACCTGCGTGCAGTTGCCGCCAGCGAAGGGTTTACCCTCGATGATGGAGCCCCCGAAGCAATCGCACGTGCTGCCACCGGAAGCATGCGCGATGCATTGAGTGTGCTTGATCAGCTCATGTCGTATGGCGGCGATACGATTGTATTGGCACAGGTGCGCGGCCTGCTTGGCGCCAGCGAAGCGCAAGAGGTTGTTGGTCTGGTTGATGCGTTGTTGGCGCATGATCTGGCGGCCGCTTTGCATGCGGTCGCGGCGGTTGCCGATCAGGGCAGCGATCTGCGTCAGTTCACCCGCGATCTCGTCGAGCGGCTACGCGCACTGCTGTTGCTGCGGGCCGGTGCTGATGCCGCCCTGCTCGACGCCACCGACGATGAGTTGGCTGTATTGCAGCAGCAGGTCGAACGTGCCGATCTCGGTGCTGTTTTGCGCTGGACGCGCCTGTTCAGCGAGCTTGATCATCAGCTGCGCACTAGCCCGTATGGCCAGCTGCCGCTTGAAATGGCGATCGTCGAGGCGATTGCCGCGCCGCCTTCCGGGGCAGCACTTACGGCACCCGCCCCGGCCCGGCCGGCGGCGCAACGCCCGGCATCCCGTTCGCCGGCGGCGAGCCGTACTCCTGCGGCAGCCGATCCGGCACCACCGGCTGCCCGAACGGTGGAGCCACTAGGTGTTGATCCACCGCTTCCTGTGGCAGAAGTGCCCAATACTGCAGCGGCAGCCGGGCCGCCGGAGACACCGATTACAACGCGCCCTGCAAGCCATGAATCCCATTCCACCATTCACGAAGAAGTGCCGGCCGATGTCAAAGAGGCCAACGCCTCGGCGGCCGCCCTCGAACACATCGAAGGGGTCTGGAATGATGTGGTGCGTGATGTGCGGGTATTTGACAAAACCCTGCAGGCATTGCTGAACAGTGGCGTCAAACCGGCTGATGTGAACGATAATGTGCTCATCCTTGAAGTGGCCAACGAATGGCTGCTTGGCCGGCTCGAAAAGCCTAATCTGCGCCAGATCATCGAACGTGTTCTGAGCAAGCATATGGGTGCGGAATACCGTATTACAGCCGTTGTCGAAACCCAGCACCGCGAACATTCAAATGTGCTGCGCGAGCAGATCCGCCATAGCCGCAAGGATCCTTTGGTCAAAGCGGCGATCAATATCTTCGATGCCGATATTATCGGGGTTGAACCGCAAGAATAAGGGAGGAACCACCGCATGAATCCACGTCAGCTCCAGCAAATGGCTCAGCAGATGCAGCGCCAGATGCAGAAGATCCAGGAAGAACTCGGCAATGAGTTTGTTGAAGGAACGGCCGGTAGTTATATTACGGTGACGATGAATGGCCACCGCGAGATCAAGGGCATCACCATTGCACCCGAAATCGTTGATCCCGAAGATATCGAAACCCTGCAGGATCTGCTGCTGACCGCGATCAACGATGCGTCGCAGAAGGCGCAGGAACTGGCCGAGAAGCGGCTTGGCCCACTGACTGGTGGTATGAAAATTCCAGGGATGTTCTAACGTGGCCGGCTCGCCCGATACGATTCTCATTGCCCCGGTGGCCCGGCTGATCGAAGAGTTCAGCCGGTTGCCTGGTGTTGGCCCGAAGACGGCCTCGCGGCTGACGTTCTTCCTGTTGCGCGCTCCGGATGATCGCGCTCAGGCGCTTTCGGAGGCACTCGCGGCCTTGAAGCAGCATGTGCGCTTTTGTTCACGCTGCTTCTTTATTGCCGAAGGCGAACTGTGTACGATCTGCAGCAACCCGGCCCGTGATCAGCGCATGATTTGTGTCGTCGAAGAGCCACTTGATGTTGTGGCTATCGAGCGTACTGCGATCTACAAAGGGCTGTACCACGTATTGCACGGCCGGATCGCACCGCTTGAAGGGATGAACCGCGAAGATATCTACTTCGATGAGCTGATCGACCGGGTGCGCGCTGATCCGGTCGAAGAGGTCATTCTGGCGACCAACCCCAATCTCGAAGGTGAGGCAACCGCCTTCCACATGCAGCGTTCGCTTGTGCCGCTTGGTGTTCGCGTCACTCGCCTGGCGCGTGGACTGCCGACGGGTGGGGATCTCGAATGGGCCGACCCCGGCACGCTCGGTTCGGCACTCGAAGGCCGCCGCGAGTTATAGTTGTGGCTCTGGAAGCACAGAAGCCGGTGCGCCGCACCGGCTTCTGTGGTATTCGGCACGCTCTGCCGGTTACGAAACGCTCAGATTGTCGAGCGATGGTAAAGCTACTAGCCAGACGGGCCCTGGATTCAGCTGCACTTCGGCACCCGATGGATCAAAGAAGCTCAACTGCGTATCGGCAGACGATTTACGCCAGATCACTTCACGCTCAACTCCATCCATATACAGGCGCGCCCGCCCTTCGCCGATCACCTGCTGCTCGATCCGCCCTTTGTCGTCACCCGGAATCGGTGCTTCAAACACCTCCATGACGATTAGGTTCTTGGTTTGCAGCTGCTCGCCGCTTACGGCATCACGGGCCGGGGCAGTGCGCCGGATGCGGAGATAGCTGTTGATTGCTGGGTTGTATTCCCAGCTGACGTCATCCTCGCGGTAGAGGAAGAAGTAGTTGATGCGCTGCGATGCCGGCCGGCTGGCTTCGGCAGCATCATTCTTGAACAAGAAACCGACCTCGGCAACACTTGCGAGGGGTGCATCCGCCCCAAACTCGGCTGCCGCACGCTCAAGCGCACCGCCGCTGGTATACAGATTGTGCGGTGCTGCACGCGAACTCGAACGTACGTAATAGTTTACCCCCACCCGAAACAGGGCATCAAGATCCACAACTTCATCGGTCTGCGCCAGCAGGCTGAGTGCCTCGGGGGATCCGCCGGCATGGGCATACAGGCCCTGCAGCCCCATTGCCCACTGCACGAAATAGAGCCGCGCACTGCGTACCGGGCCGATCTGCTGATCGTCGGCCAATGTTTCGGGCACATACACCGCCATAAAGCGTGTCAGGCCAAATTCGGCCAGTGCCTCAAACACAATCGCCGCCTGGTTCATCCCGGTCTGTGGGTAGGCATTGGGATGGTTATCAAGCATAACAACAAACGGGCGGCGTGTCAGCGATCCACGCGCCAGTGCCGGTGCCCCCGTCAGCGGGTCGCTCGTCTGGAGGACAATCGGTGTTGGGGTAGGTGGGGCGGTCGGAGCCATCGTCGGTTCCGGTACCGTCGTTGGCGCGGCGGTGGCAGTCGGCTGCGGAACGGTGGTTGGTGCGATGGTTGGTTCCGGCACGGCAGTTGGTGCAGGAAGGGCGGTAGGTGTGGCGGCAGTTGCGCCGCAACTTGCCAGCACGAGAGCGCTGACAACAATAACCATAACCAGCCGCGAGTGTCGTGGGCTGAGCATTCCGTTTCCTTACTGGTGCTGATTCGATTGTGCCGCCCTATTGTACCATACGATTCTGCGCGATTTCAGCAAACGTAGCATCGTAGCGCGGTGCAAGCCTGGCCCAATCATAGGCGGCGGCGGCTTGCGGCAGCAGGGTGATCGCGGCCGGCGGCGGGGTTTCGCACATGTGCCTGAGCGCTCCTGCCAGCTGCCGGTCGTCGGCATACAGGCAGTATTCGTGCAGCTGCGCTGGGATGAGATCCGGGTAGCTGAGACGTGCCGGCAGGAGAGGCAGGCAGCCGCAATAGATCGCTTCGAGCACCGCAATCCCGAAAAATTCCTGGATCGCACTACTCACGACAATATCGGCCTGGTGGAGCAGCTGTGCATAGGTTGCGGTATCGGGTGCATACCCCCACCAGAGGGTCTGGGCGGCAAAACGCTGCCGCAGCGGCACAAAGGTGGCGTGCTGCGGATCAATATGCTCGCCCGCCACAATCAGCCGGAAGGCAACCCCTGCATGATCGAGTTCGTCAAGCGCGGCAAAGAATGCATCCGGCCCTTTGTCGTACTCCCAACGGCTATTCCACAGGATGGTCGGTGGGCTTGCCGGCGAACGAGGCGCAGTGGCGGCTCCGAGGCGCGCCAGATCGATACCGGGCGGCAGCACGCTGGATCTGGCGGCCAGTGTATCGATCAGATCAAGCTCATGGTGATCGTGAAAGCGACCAATCAATTCAGGAAGCGCAGAGAGTACTGCATGGCGGTGAAATGCCGAATTGAAATAGATCGCATCGGCAGCCAGCATGCTGGTGTAGTTGATCCACGGAAAGCTGAGATCGCGTGAACGACCGGAAGGCAATGGGTAGGTGAGCTGGTTCTCGTGCATATAGAGCACAACCGGTGTGCTACCGATCAGCGCGCGCGTCAGGCCGAGGAAGGTCGCCAGGTCGAGCATATCAGTGGCAATGATCAGATCGTAGTACTGTGGCCGCTCACGCAGCATACGTGCCAGGGTCACAGCGGCACCACGCATGCGCCAGCGCCAACCACCGGCCTGCGAGAGCGTCAGCAGGGTTACGGTGTGGCGGCTCGTGCGTGCATAGCCCTGTGCTACTGCTGCGTGCGAGCCGCCATGAAACGGATCGAGATACAGGATCCGCATTGCCTATTTACTGGTGTTCCAGGTGGCTGAAGCACACTGGGAACCGTCGAGGACAGCGCTCATGG